>DAITOE010000119.1:0-6146 GCA_036834245.1 Clostridia bacterium
AAGGCGTGGCCGGCCTCGTGGGTCAGCACATCCACGTCGCCGGAGGTGCCGTTGAAGTTGCTGAAGATGAAGGGCACCTGATAGTCCGGCAGGAAGGTCATGTAGCCGCCGCCCGCCTTGCCGGGCTTGGTGGTCAGGTCCATCAGGTTCTGGTTGACCATCACCTGGAAGAAGGCGTCCGTCTCCGGGGACAGCTCGCGGTACATGGCCCGGGCATGGCCCACCAGGTAGTCCTCATCGCCCTGGGGCTTGGGGTTGCCCGAGAGGAAGTTGAGGTAGTAGTCATAGTTTTTCATGTCTTCGATGCCGATGCGCCGGCTCTGCTCCCGGTAGAGCTTCTGGGCCAGGGGCACCACGTGCTCCAGGATCTGCTGGCGGTACACCTGTGCGTCCTGCGGGGTCCAGTCGGTGCGGCCCATGCGCGCGTAGGCCACCGGGATGAAGCTGTCATGCCCCAGCTTCCGGCCAATGCGGTGGCGCAGGGCCACCAGCTTGTCATACAGCTCGTCCAGCGTGTCCTGCTGGTTTGCCAGCCACCCCCAGAAGGCCGCGTTGGCCGCCTTGCGGGTGTCCCGGCTGGCGGATTCCTGGTAGGGCCCCATGCCGGAGAGGTTGAGCGTCTTGCCGTCAAACTCAATCTGGGCGGAGGCGAGGAGCTTCTCATAGGTGGAGACCAGCTTGTTCTCCTCCACCAGGTCCTCAATGATTTCCGGGGTGAAGGTTTTCAGCGACACCGCCATCTTTTCCAGCAGGTGGGGGTTGTACCGTTTGGCCACCTGTTCCTTGAAGGGGGAGTCCAGCACGGCCTTGGCCACCTGCACCTGCACCTGCTGCAGGTGGGGGCCCATCTCGTCCCAGATGTTCTGCTCCTTGGTGTAAAACTCGTCCCGGGTGTCGATGGTGTGGCGGATCTGGCAGAGGGTGTTCTGGGTGGCCAGCCTGCGGCCCTGGCTGTCCAGCGCCAGCAGGGCCTCAAAGAAGGCGGCTTCGTCCCTGGCGCCGCCCAGTTTGCCCAGGAGGTCCTGGGCGTCCTTGATTTCCTGCTCAAAATCCGGGCGCTGGTAGACCATGTCTTGGAATTTTGTCATGTTCTCTCCTTTTCAGGCGGCGTGCCGCCCACTTTCACTCAAGGAAATTGTACCTGCATATGCAGCAGGTTACAAGCGGGCAGGAGCGGGTCGGCCTGTATACAGGGGATGGCATCATGCGGGCACGTTTCCTTGCTCGGCTGGGTTTGCACAAGGTTGAGCATGCCAGATTTGCATTTATGGTTTATAATACCTGCAGTGCCTTTTCCCAAACCATAAATTGCCCCGGAATATTCCCAACCGCTCGGAACAAAAGACGGAGGCCTTCCCTTACCTTGAATGAATTGCTGACAAGACACCTGGCCAGGCGGGACAGCCTGGATAAAAAAGCCCGCGAAAGCCTGCTGAAGGACCATTCCAGCGGCCGGAACATCATCTGGGCTACCGATGATTACCGGGGCAAAGGCAGCCAAGCGGGCTTTTCCGACCCCATTTTCATGGATGCCCTGTACATGGGCGGGCAGTTGATCTTGCCCAGGGTTTTTAAGGACACCGCGCAACAAAGCAATCGAACGCGGCATAAAGCCGAGGTATTCACCCCTTCCTGGGTGTGCAACCGCCAGAACAACCTGGTGGACGCCGCCTGGTTCGGCCGGAATGATGTCTTCAACCGGGAAACCGCGGCGGGCTGGGAGACCAATCCCGCCATCATCACGTTCCCCGGTCAAAAGGGCAAATCCTGGCAGGCCTATGTGGACGCGCCCCGCATGGAAATCGCCTGCGGTGAAGCACCCTACCTGGCCAGCCGCTATGACACGGTCACCGGGCAGGAAATCGCGGTCAGCAGGCGCGTGGGCATCCTGGACAGAAAACTGCGGGTTGTAAGTGAAAACACGCATGAGTCCGATGAATGGCTGACCTGGGCCCGGCGTGCCCTTGAAGCCTGCTATGGTTATGAATGGCAGGGGGACAGCCTCATCCTGGCCCGGGAAAACCTGCTGTTCACGGCGATGGATTTCTACGCGGAACGCTTTGGCAGCACCCTGCCGGCCAGGGCGCAGCAAACCTTCGCGCACCGCATTTCCTGGAACCTCTGGCAGATGGACGCGCTCAAGGGTGTCATCCCCGGCAGCTGTCATGAGGTGACGGAGACGGATGTGCAGCTCACAGGGACCGCAACAATCACCAGACCCTGCCCGGGATGCGGTGGGAAAAAACTGCCGCATAACGGCATCTACTGCCTTGTACGGGACTGGCGCGCCAAGGTCTATCAGCGCTACATCGACCTGCCGGACGCCGGCAAGTCAAGCAGCAACCCCAGGACAGGAGGAAAGAATGGATAAAACCAAAGTCAGGCCGTTTTTCCCGTTGAACCTGCGCGTCTACGGTTACGCCCTGCCGGGGTTGCCCAGCCACGCAGGTCTTGTGAAGGTGGGGGAGACCGGCAACCCGCTTGTCATCAAGCGCATCCGGGCCCAGGTCAGAACGGCGGGGCTGGCGCCGGAGTTTCTGTTTGAGCGCCCGGCCAGGCATCACGATGGCCGGGCCTTCCGGGACAGGCAGCTGCACGACTATTTCAAAATCCGCGGCATTCAGGAAGCCCTGCGGGAGACAGGCGCCACGGAGTGGTTCAGTTTTGGGGATGTCAGCCGTGCGGAGGCCATGACGGATGATTTCATTGCCCTGGATTATGAGCAGGTCCAGCGCCCGGACGGCCAGGTAGATTACCTGCTGCGAAGCGAGCAGCAGGCCGCGGTGGACGCCACCCTGAACTACATCAAGACCGACCCGGAACCTGAAAAGGCGGAGTTCCTCTGGAATGCCAAGCCGCGCTTCGGTAAAACCCTCACCACGTATGATCTGGCACGGAAGATGGGTGCGCAAAATGTGCTCATTGTCACAAACCGTCCGGCCATCGCCAACTCCTGGTACGATGATTTCATGAAGTTCATCGCCTGGCAGGAAGAGGGCTTCCGCTTTGTGTCTGAAACTGACGCCCTGGCCGGCACCCAGGCGCTGAGCTGTGAGCAGTTCCTGCAGTTCATGCACAACCGGCCTCAGGGCGCGCCTCCCGCGCGATGTCTGGCCTTCATTTCCCTGCAGGATTTGAAGGGCGCGCGCTTTGCAGGCGGTCTGTATGACAAGCTGGAATGGGTGTCGGGCATCCCCTGGGATTTGCTGGTAATTGACGAGGCCCATGAAGGCGTTGACACCTTGAAAACCGACCGTGCCTTTGACGAAATCAAGCGCCGCTTCACCCTGCACCTCTCCGGCACGCCCTTCAAAGCCATCGCCAGCCAGAAATTCAGCCAGGAGCAGATTTACAACTGGTCCTACCTGGATGAGCAGCAGGCCAAAGTCAATTGGGACGAGGCTGAACAGGGCACCAACCCCTATGCCGCCCTGCCTACCTTGAACCTCTTCACCTATCAGATGAGCCGGGTGGTGGAGCAGGAGGTGGCCCGCGGCAAGATGCTGGAGGATGGCACCAACCTGGACTATGCCTTCAACCTGGGTGATTTCTTTGAAACCGGCGAGACAGGGAAGTTTGTGCGCGAGGCGGATGTCCTCAAATTTCTGGACAACCTGCACCGGGGCCAGTTCCCCTTCTCCGCAAGCCACCACCGCGAGCAGCTCCGCCACACCTTCTGGCTGCTGCCCCGGGTGGCGGCCTGCAAGGCCATGGAAAGCCTGCTCAACCGGCACCCTTTCTTCAAGGATTACAAAGTGGTGCTGGCCGCGGGCGATGGTGTGAGCAACGTGGAGGAGGATTATGAGGAGCTGGCCGACCACGCCGCGGACGGCAAGGCTGGCCAGAAATCCTATGACCGGGTGAAGTCGGCTATCGCGCAACACGAAAAGACCATCACCCTGTCTGTCAGCCAGCTCACCACCGGGGTCACCATCCCCGAGTGGACAGGCGTCTTGATGCTCAACAACGTCAAGAGCCCCGCGCTGTACTTCCAGGCCGCCTTCCGTGCCCAGAACCCCTATGAGTATGTGGACCAGGGCAGTGGCCAGCTGGTGCGCAAGGAGAACGCCTACGTCTTTGACTTCGCCCCGGACCGCACCCTGGTGTTGTTTGACGAACTGGCCAACAACCTCTCCGGGGAAGGCGCGGGCAGCGGCGTGGAGGCCCGGCAGGGCAAGATCCGGGAGCTCATCAATTTCTTCCCGGTCATCGCCGAGGACGGGGAGGGCGCCCTGGCGGAACTGGATCCGGCCGAGGTGCTCACCATCCCCAGCCGCCTGAAAGCCCAGGAGGTGGTCAAGCGCGGCTTCATGAGCAACCTTCTCTTTGCCAACATCAGCGCCATTTTTTCCGCGCCGCAGGCGCTCAAAGACATCCTGGACAAGATCCAGCCCGAGAAAAACAAGCGCCTGGTCCCAGCCCGGCCGGTCGAAGTTACCCAGCCCAGCCTGGACGAAACGGGCGAGGTGCATATCAGCCCGGAGATCGTCATCTCCAGCACCGGCGGGCTCTTCGGTGACCCCATCTACGCGCCCAACCTGGAGGACATCCTCAGGAAGCATGAGGAGATTGCCGAGCGCTGGAAGGCCGCCGATGGCATCTCCAGGGAGCTGGTCAGGGGTATGGAAGGCGGCTTTATGAAGGGCAGGGTGGAGTTTACACAAAGCCAGGCCGCCAACAACCGGGACATGAAAAATGCGCAGCGGGCACTGGTCGCCCGGGTGGAGGAGAACCTCTACCAGCATGAGCGCCAGAAACACCAGGCGGAGCAGGCCCTGAAGGAGGATCTTGCCGGGTTGGAAGACCCTGAGGCCATCCGGCGCAGGGAGGCGGAACATGAACAGAAGTTGGAGAGCATCCGGCACTCCCTGCACCAGGCGGTGGAGCAATCTGTGCACGAGGTAGCGCTCAACTATGTGGAAAAACACCTGGAGAAGGTGGAGGAAAAAAAGAAGAAAACCACCGAGGATGATGTCCGGGACCATCTGCGCGGCTTCGCGCGCACCATCCCGGCCTTCCTGATGGCCTATGGCACCCGGGACACCACCTTGATGAACTTTGAGGAAAACATTCACGAACCCACCTTCCTGGAGCTCACCAGCATCACAAAGGAGGAGTTTGGCCTGCTGCGCGATGGCTACACATTCACGGACGTGGATGGCCAGGAGGTGCGGGCACCCGGCCTGTTCAACCAGGTGGTGTTTGACGCCGCCATCCAGGAGTTTTTTGACCTGAAGGACAGGCTGGCCGATTACCTGCACACCCAGGAGGAGGAGGACATCTTTGACTACATCCCGCCCCAGCAAACCAACCAGATCTTCACCCCGCGCCGCGTGGTCAAGCTGATGGTGGACCTGCTGCAGCGGGAGGCGCCGCAGTTGTTCACCAGCATGGACAGCACCTTCATCGACTTGTACAGCAAATCTGGCCTGTACATGACGGAGATTGTGAAGCGCCTGTTCAAAGGCCTGGCGCCAGGCATCCCGGATGAGCAGGAGCGTGTCCGCTGGATTCTGGAGGAGCAGGTCTTTGCCTGCGCCCCCAGCGACATCATCTACAACATGGTCAAAAACTATGTGTATGGCGGCTTTCCGGGGGTGAACACCGATAATCTGATGAAGCTGGATTTAATCCCGGCAGCCAAGGAAGGTCGGCTGGCCGAAGAACTGCGGAAGGGGATGAAGAAGGACGTGAAATTTGACGCGATTATTGGGAATCCGCCGTATCAGGTGATGGATGGGGGAGCTCAAGCTAGTGCTGTGCCAGTGTATCAGTACTTTGTATCGCAGGCAAAGAAAACAAACCCTGCTTACATTTCGTTGATAATGCCATCTCGATGGTATGCAGGTGGCAAAGGGCTAAATGATTTTAGGAAAGAAATGCAGGCTGATAAGCGAATCAAGGAGATTTATGATTTCCATGATTCCACTGACTTGTTTCCTGGAGTTTTTGTAAAAGGAGGTATTTGTTACTTCTTGTGGGATATTGAATATCAGGGTGACTGCAAAGTTCATAATTCAATTCTTGGGTCAATATCATCGACAAAAAGATCACTTTTGACAGAAGGAACGGATGTCTTTATCAGGTTCAATCAGATGTTGCCAATTTTTAAAAAAGTCGTTAGTGAAAACATGGTGAGCTTCTCA
>DAITOE010000120.1:0-5996 GCA_036834245.1 Clostridia bacterium
CGTTTTTCCCTGATGGATGCTATGGTTTTATTCCGCTGTTCCCGCTTGTGGTTTTTGGTCAGGGATTGGACAGGCATCTTCTGAAGCAAACAAAAAAAGCAGCTGCCTGCTTTCATGAATATTCGTTGACGGGTTCCCTTGTTTATTTTGAAGCCTGGAGCGTCTCCTCCGTTCTCTGGTCCCGGGTGTTTTCCACAAAGGGCTGCAGGGCGCCCACCCCCTCCACATAGGGGGCCAGGGGGAAGGCGGTGTCCTTTTGCACCATGGCCAGGGTGGCCTCCGCAGCCTCCCCGGTGAGGAGCACCGGCTGGTAGTTGTTGGCGTCATACTCCCCGGAGGGGGAGACCGGGATCAGGTTGATCTGGTGGCCCAGGTATGTTTTGCTGTCGTCAAAGCGCAATTCCACCCGGGCGATGAGGGCCTTGTCCGCCCGCATGTTGGCCCGGCGGGACACCGTCATCTTGTGGTTCCCGCCAAAGGAAAAATTGCCCAGGGAGTAGACCACGCTGGCATGTCTGATGATGTCCATGCCCTGGGGAATGTGGGGGTGGTGGCCGATGATGAGGTCGGCCCCATGGTCCACAAACCAGTTGGCCAGGCGCATCTGGTGGCGGTCCCTGGTCCAGGAATATTCGGTGCCGCCGTGAATCACGGCGATGATCACCTCGCAGCCTGCTTCCTTGAGGGCCGTCATGCTGGCAGCCATCCCGCTGCGGTGGGAATAGAAATAGGAGGGGTAGGTGCCGATAAAGCCCACCTTGATGCCATCTTTTTCGTAGACATAGGTGGAGGGGGCCACGGGGATGCTGCCAAACCAGGGAATGTTCTGTTCCGTGAGGGCTGACAGCGTGCTGCGTAGGCCCTTCTCACCGTAGTCCATGATGTGGTTGTTGCCGATGAAGGCCAACTCCACGCTGCCTTCCGGCAGAATCCGGGCAAACTCCGTGGGGCTTCTGAAGTTGTAGTTCTTGTCTGTGCGGCCCTTGTCCTCATCATAAAAGACGTTTTCCAGGTTGATGATGGTGAGGTCGTCCGTTTTGAACAGCTCCTGCACCTGGGCGAAGGGGTACTGGAAGCCCTGCTCCTTGATGACGTTCACAAAGGCGTAGGGCTGGTGCATCAGGCGCTCCTGGTTGCCCAGGGTGCAGTCCCCGGTGAAGGTGAGGGTGATGCTGCTGCCTTCCACCACCTGGGCAAAAGCGGGCGCGGAAAAGACCAGCACAGCCAGAACCCCCAGGAGCAGGCGCAGAATAAAACGGTGGTTTCGCATGGCAGCATGGTAGCAATCAGGGGGCGGTTTGTCAATCAAACACCGGGTTTTACGCGGTGAATCCGGCTGTGCAAAACCGGTCAGAATGCGTTATGATAAGCCTTGGACGATTGCAGGGAAGGCGGGACACCATGAACAGGGAAACAGGCTGGGCGGTTGAGGTGGCAGGATGATCCGGGTGGGCAATCTGGCGGTGCTGCCGGGGCAGGCTGAAGAAGATGCCCTGAGCCTGGCGCTGAAGCGGCTGCGGCTGCCCCGGGAGGCTGTGCAGTTTTACCGGGTGAGCAAAAAAAGCATCGACGCCCGGGACAAAGCCCGCATCCGCATCATCTACAGCCTGGACCTGGCGGTGCGGGCCAATGAGGAGCAGCTGGTCAGGCGCTATCAACACCAGCAGGTGACGAAGATGCCCAAGCCTGCGCCCCTGGTCATCCCGGCCCTCTTAAAGAAAGCCCGGGTGGCGGTGGTGGGCCTGGGGCCCTGCGGGCTGTTTGCCGCCCTGTACCTGGCCAGGGCAGGCCTGTGCCCCCTGGTGCTGGAGCGCGGCCTGCCGGTGAACCAGCGGGGCCGCAGCGTGAATGCCCTGATGGCAGCAGGCCGCCTGGACCCGGAATCCAACCTCCAGTTCGGGGAGGGCGGCGCCGGGGCCTTTTCCGACGGCAAGCTCACTACCGGGATCAAGGACAGCTGGACCAGGGAGGTGCTGCGCATCCTGGCGGCACACGGCGCGCCGGAGGAAATCCTGTACCTGCAGCGGCCCCACATCGGCACGGACAAACTGCCCCGGGTGGTGTCCTCCATCCGCAGGGAGATTGAAGCCCTGGGCGGCCAGGTGCTGTTTGGTGCCCGCCTTATGGACCTGCACATCCAGGAAGGCAGGCTGCGGGGCTTCAGCTATGTGCAATACGGGCAAACGGTTGAACAGGGCTGCGATGCCCTCCTCCTGGCCATTGGCCACTCTGCCAGGGACACCCAGCGGATGCTGCATTCCCGGGGCATGGGGATTCAGCCCAAGGCCTTTTCCATCGGCCTGCGGATCGAACACCCCCAGGCCCTCATCAACCAGGCACAGTATGGCAGGGCGGTGGACCACCGCCTCCTGCCCGTGGCGGAATACCATTTGTCCCACCGCCTGGCTTCCGGACGGGGCGCTTACACCTTTTGCATGTGCCCCGGCGGGCGGGTGATGGCTGCCGCCAGCGAACCGGGGCAGGTGTGCGTCAACGGCATGAGCAACTACCGCCGGGATGGCCGGAATGCCAACGCCGCCCTGCTGGTGGAGGTGCGGCCGGAGGATTATCTGGTGGAGGGCGACCCCTTAAGCGGCTTTTTATACCAGCAGCATTATGAAAGCCTGGCCTACCAGCTGGGGGGCGGCGGCTACAAGGCCCCCTGCCAGCTGTCGGGGGATTTTCTGGCCGGCAAGGTCTCCACCGGCTTTGGCAGGGTGCAGCCCACCTACCGCCCCGGGGTGGCCTTTGCCGACCTATCCCTGTGCCTGCCCGGCTTCGCTGTTGATGGCATCCGGGAGGCCATCGCCGCCTTTGACAGGAAGCTCAAGGGCTTTGCCGCCCCGGACGCCCTGCTGACCGGCGTTGAAACCCGCTCCTCCTGCCCGGTGCAGGCCCAGCGGGATACTCGGTATGAATCCAACATCCAGGGCCTCTACCCTGCCGGGGAAGGCGCAGGCCGCGCCGGGGGCATCATGTCTGCCGCGGTGGACGGCCTCCGGGCCGCCCAGGCCCTGGCAGCCCAGATCAGGGACGGTGAAAAAATATAGACCCGGAAAAAGCCTGAAAACACCCCATAATAAATGCGAATTGCTACCGGGATAGGCAGATACTGCCCGCCCGGTTTTTTGCATTTTGCTTGCATTTTCATGCACAAGGCGCTACAATCCGTATACAGAAGCAAGGCACTGGCCCTATGATGAAACGAATACAAAAACAGGAGGCTTTTTCAATGAAGAAATGGATCGCTCTGGCACTGTCCCTGATGCTCCTCCTCCCTGTCCTGGCCCTGGCGGAAGATGTGAAAGGCGAAATCGTCATCGGCATCTATGAGCCTGCTTCCGGCCCCAACGGCGCGGGCGGCAAGCAGGAAACCCTGGGCATCTACTACGCCAACTACCTCTTCCCCACCGTGAAGCTGTCTGACGGCGAATACAAAATCAGGCTGGTGGAGGTGGATAACCAGTCCTCCAACGACAAGGCCCCCACCGCCGCCCAGACCCTGGTGAGCGAGGGGGCCTCCATTGTGCTGGGCTCCTACGGCTCCGGCGTGTCCATCGCAGCGGCGGACATCTTTGATGCGGCCGGCGTGGTGGCGGTGGCGGTGTCTGCCACCAACCCCCAGGTGACCCTGGGCAACCCCCTGTACTACCGCATCTGCTACCTGGATCCCTTCCAGGGCACGGTGCTGGCCAACTACGCCATGGACGAGTTCAAGGCCACCAAGGCCTATACCCTGGCCCAGCTGGGCAACGACTATGACGTGGGTCTGGCCCACTACTTCACCGAGGCCTTCAAGGCCAAGGGCGGCCAGGTCACCGGCGAAACCTTCCCCCTGGGCACCTCGGACTTCACCGCCTACCTGGTGAAGGCCATGAACGAAGGGGCCGAGGTCATCTTCTCCCCCACCTCCACGGAGTTTGCCGCCCAGATCATCACCCAGGCCGCGGCCAACGGCGTGAAGATCCCCATCCTGGCGGGGGACACCTGGGATTCCTCCGTCATCCTGAAAGCGGCCGAGGGCACGGACCTGTCCGTCTCCGTCTCCACCTTCTTTGATGAGGGCGACACCAGCTCCTTGGCGGCGGAATTCGTTACCGGCTTTAAGGCCTGGCTCAACGAGAACCCCGACAAGCTGACCAACAACGGCGGCAATGACATCGTGGCTGCCGTCTCCGCCCTGGGCTATGACAGCTACATGGTGGCCCTGGAGGCCCTGAAGCTGGCCGATTCCGGCGAGCGGGACGACATCGCCGACATCATGGCGGAGGTCACCTTTGACGGCGTCACCGGCGCCATCGTCTTTGGCGAGAACGGCGACGCGGTGCGGGACCAGGCCTTCATCAAGAAAACCAACAACGAACAGGGCATCTGGGAATTTGTGAAGGTGCAGACCGTCACAGAATAACAGCAGCCCTATCACATAGCGGATGCTGACCCCACAGGCTTCAGCATCCGGGAACTCCGGTCAGACCGGGCATGGGGGCCGAGGGCATCGGCCCCCATTTTGCAAAGAGGAACATATGTCAGATTTTATCTCCGCCAACCTGCCCTACCTGCTGGCGGGCATCTCCGTGGGCGGCCAGTATGCCCTGATTGCCATCGGCTACACCATGGTGTACGGCATCCTGCGCCTCATCAACTTCGCCCACGGGGATGTGTTCACCGTGGCCGCCTACCTGATGGTGTACATGAACGCCACCATGCCCCTGTACATCTCCCTGCCGCTGACGGTGGTGATTACTGTGGCCCTGGGCTTCGGGGTGGAGCGGGCAGCCTACAAGCCCCTGCGGAATGCGCCCCGGATGTCCATCATGATTTCTGCCATCGGCGTCAGCTACCTGCTGCAGAACCTGATGTGGTACATCACCGGCGGCCTGGCCCAGCAGTACCCCACCCTGCCCTTTATCTCCGGCACGGTGACCATCCTGGGGGCCACCACCAAGGTGGTGACCCTGGTGACCCCGGTGCTCACCCTGCTGCTGGTGGTGGCCCTGGTGATGCTGATTCACCGCACCAAGGTGGGCCTGGCCATGCGGGCGGTGAGCAAGGATTTTGAGACTTCCCGCCTGATGGGCATCAAGATCAACAGCGTCATCTCCGTCACCTTCATCATCGGCAGCTTCCTGGCGGCCATCGGCTCCATGCTGTATTTCACCAACTATACCGCGGTCACCCCCACCGCCGGGGCCATGCCCGGGCTGAAGGCCTTTGTGGCCGCCGTCTTTGGCGGCATCGGCTCCATCCCCGGGGCTGTCATCGGCGCCTTCATCATCGGCATCTCCGAAAACATCATCAAGGCCCTGGGGCTGACCACGTTTTCAGACGCCTTCACCTTTGCCCTGCTGATCATCGTGCTGATCTTCAAACCCTCGGGACTCTTTGGCGAAGCCGTCTATGAAAAGGTATAAGGAGGGAAGCAGATGAAAACGCTGAAAATAGTCCTGGCGGCCCTCCTGGTGGCGTGCGCGGTGCTGCTGCTGGTCTTCTCCCTGCAGGCCAGGGACAGCCTGCCCGGCATCCTGGACCGGATGGACCCCCAGCAGCTGGCTGATCAGGACACCCAGATGAAAAAAGCCCGGGACCGGGTGGACAACGCCCTGTTGGAGGGTGACCGGGAAAAAACCCTGCGCAGCCTGGACCGCTACATGGAGGGCTTCAGGGAGCAGCTGACCCTGGACAGCCAGGTGCAGATGGACCTGTTCTTCTTCCGGAACGGCCCCTCCATGATCGCCTTGGCCCTCTTTTTGCTGGTGGTTGCAGGGGCCCTGGTCCTGGCCGCCTTCAGCCGTCGCGCCAAGGTGAAAAAATCCGCCCTCTACCTCTGCCTGGCAGCCGCAGTGTATGCCGCGGTCTATATCCTGGAAAACACCGTGGGCGGCAACTCCATGCTGATGACGGTCCTGAAAAAAGGCGCCATCTATGCGCTGATTGCCGTGTCCATGAACCTGCTCAACGGCTTCACGGGGCTGTTCTCCCTGGGCCAGGCGGGCTTC
>DAITOE010000121.1:0-5974 GCA_036834245.1 Clostridia bacterium
ACGAGATTGCCTCTGCCGCCCTGTTTTTGGCCTCGGAGGATGCCAGCTACATCACCGGCCAGGTGCTGCAGGTGGACGGCGGCATGCGCCTGTAACAGAAGGAGCCAGCCATGAACAACAACCATGTGGGCATTGTGGGCACCGGCATCTACCTGCCAAAGGGCGTGATGACCGCTGCCGAGATTGCAGCGCAGACCCAGGGCGTCTGGGCGGAAAGCGCAGTGATTGAAAAGCTGGGCATCCGGCAAAAAGCCATGCCCCTTGATGAAGCCACCGACGGCACCCAGGAGATGGGCGCCCTGGCCGCCCTGGACTGCCTGAAGAACACCGGGGTGGACCCCCTCGCCATCGACGTGATCCTGTGCATCGGCGAGGAGTGGAAGGAGTACCCCCTCACCACCACCGCGCTGTACATCCAGGATCGGATCGGCGCCACCAACGCCTGGGGCATCGACGTGCAAAACCGCTGCTGCACCTGCGTCACCGCCATGAAAATCGCCAGGGACATGATGCTGGCGGACGAGGACATCAACACCGTCTTGGTGGTGGGCGGCTACCGCAACGGGGACTTTGTGGACTACACCGACCGGCACATGTCCATGATGTACAACCTGGGAGCCGGCGGCGGGGCCATCCTGCTGCAGAAAAACCTGGGCCGCAACCAGCTGCTGGGCAGCCACATCATCTCCGACGGCTCCCTGTCCAGGACCGCCGGCGTGCAGATCGGCGGCCTGGTGGAGCCCATCACCTGCGACAACGTGGAGGAGGCACGGCGCTCCCTGCGCCTAATGGACCCCGAGAAAATGAAGGCCCGGCTCAATGAGGTGTCCGCCCAGAACTGGATCACCTGCATTGAAAAATCCCTGGAGAAATCCAAACTGACCCTCTCTGACCTGAACTTCCTGGCCATCCTCCACATCAAGCGCTCGGCCCACCTGCAGATGCTCAAGGACCTGGGCCTGCGGGAAGACCAGAGCATCTACCTGGAGGACTACGGCCACATCGGCCAGATTGACCAGATCCTCTCCCTGCACCTGGCCCTGGAACAGGGCAAGATCAGGGACGGCAGCGTGGTGTGCATGCTGGCCGCCGGCATCGGCTATGTCTGGGCCGCCGGCATCATCAAGTGGGGGGCGGTATGAGCATTCAGGCCATCCTGCAGACCATCATCAACAGCCTGCCCACCATCGGCCGCTATGCCCTGGTGACCATGGGCATCGTGCTGATCTTCCGCACCACGGCCACCACCAATTTTGCCCAGGGCTTAATCGCCACCTTCGGCACCTTCACCATCTCCTGGGCGGCCTACACCTATACGGATTTGAACCTGTGGATCTGCCTGCTCATCGGCATGGCAGCCGCCTTCCTGCTGGGGATGTTTGTGGACGTGGCCTTGATCCGCACCGCCCGCCACATCACCCCTGCCGGCAAACAGATGATCACCATGGGGGTGATGATGATCCTGGTGAACGTCATCCCCGTGGTGTTCCGGGACATCACCCTGTGGAACAAGCCCGGAAAGGGCTTCAATGCGGACATCGTGAGCTTTACCCTCTTTGGCATGCCCATGAACATCACCTACATGGGGCTGCTGAGCTTTTCCCTGGCGGTGGGGCTGCTGGCCGCCGTGTTTGCGGCCCTGAAGTTCACCAAATGGGGCCTGGGGGTGCGGGCCACCGCCGCCAATGAGACCGTGGCCCAGATGCTGGGGGTGAACACCCGGGTGATTACCGCCTTCTCCTGGGCCCTGGCCGGCGCCCTGGCCACGGTGGGGGGCTTCTTTACCGGGGCGGGCACCGCCTTAAACGTCACCCTGATGGGAAACACCCAGGTGTTCGGCTTTTTAGCCTGCGTCCTGGGGGGCTTTGGCAGCTTCCCCGCCCCCATCCTGGGGGCCATCATCATTCCCCTGGTGTACAACTTCGCCGGCAACCCCGCCCTGATGGGGCCGGACGCCGGCATGTGGCAGAACATGATCACCTTCATCGTGGTGCTGCTGCTGATCCTCATCTTCCCCAATGGCCTGCTGGGCCGGAAGTATGTAAAGAAGGTGTGACATGGAAAACAGCGTGCTGACAACAAGGAACAACCCGGTGAAAAAGGCGCTGCGCCACCCTTTTTCCGGCTTCATTTCCATCGGTGCCGCCCTCCTGGCCCTGCAGATCATCGCCATGGCAAACGGCGGCAAATGGCCCCTGTCCTCCACCCTCAACGGCTTTGCCCAGGTGATGATTTTCGCCATCGTGGGCTACGGCTTCTCCTTCCTGCTGGGCTACGCCGGCCTGGCCTCCCTGGGCACGGCGGGCTTCGTGGGCCTGGGGGCCTACCTCACCGCCTATGTGCTGAAGCACTACCCGGGGGTGCCCTACATCGCCATCCTCCTGGGGGTGCTGGCGGTGTCCCTGATCCTGGGCCTGGTGGTGGGCTTCATCAGCCTGCGCATCGAGGGCATCTTCCTGGCCATCGTCACCCTGGGCCTGTCCGAAATCTTCTACCAGATTTTCAACAACTGGATTGACTTCACCAACGGCCCCAACGGCGCCTCCGTCACCAAGACCCCCATCTTCCAGACCATCCTGGGCATGGGCACCACGGACTCCAGGCGGGCCTTCTTCATCCTGCTGGTGGTGATCACCGTGGGCCTGTTGATGCTGACCTACAACCTGGGCAGGTCCCGGACGGGCCGGGCCATGCTGGCCATGAAGAACTCCACCTCCGCCGCCCAGGCCATGGGCATCTCCCTGCTGCGCTACCGGCTGCTGGCCTTCCTGATTTCAACGGCCTATGCCGGCTTTGCCGGGGTGCTGTTCATGAGCTACTTCAAATACGCGGCCCCCCAGGGCTACACCATCATGCTGTCCCTGAACATCTTGGCAGCCGTCTTGATCGGCGGCTCCCGCAGCCTGGTGGGCACCTTCCTGGGCACCTTCATTGTCTTTGGCACCAACACCATCTTCCTCCAGGACATCGCCCTGTTCCGGGACAACCCCTGGATCATCAATGTGACCATCGGCATCGTCATCATCCTGGTGGTGATGTTTTACCGGGGCGGCCTGGTGCAGCTGGCCCAGAACACCAAACAAACCTTCAACAACTTACTGAACGGATGGCGGATGTATCGATATGGCGAAGACGACTGACACACGGTATTTCGGCGACCCCCGGGAAGCCCGGAAACGGCGGCGGCTGTTTGAACGCATCGAGCGGCTGGAGGCCGAGATTCAGATTGCCGCCGGCAGCATCGACCTGCGGCGCAGGCTGCTG
Organism: Clostridia bacterium; assembly: GCA_036834245.1. Classification (GTDB taxonomy): domain Bacteria; phylum Bacillota; class Clostridia; order Christensenellales; family Aristaeellaceae; genus UBA6115. Next base: position 3,265 of record DAITOE010000121.1, read on the forward strand.
GCGGAGGATGTGGACAAACAGCTGGAGCGCCTGGACAACCGGCTGAAAAAGCCCCTGTACCAGCAGGAAATGGCCCTGGCCACGGCGGAGGAGGCAGCGGCGGAGCAGCTGCGGCTGAAGCTGCCCGGCATCCAGAAAAAGCAGCGCCTGGCCTACCGCAAAAAGCGCCAGGACCTGCGCCGCCAGGAAAGGCTGCTGGATGCCAGGGGGCGCCTGCTGCCTGAGAAAGCCCTGAGCGCTTCCAGCCAGGCCGCCCTGGACCAGTTGGAGGCAGCGCAGCAGCAGGAGATTAAGGACCTGGAAACCCGCCTGCTGCAGCAGGCAAAGGCCAGCCGCCTGGGCCCGGAACAGCACCAGGCCGCCCTGGCCCGGTATGAAGCGGGCATGGCGGACAAAGAAAAAAGGCTCAAGGAACTGGCCGGGCGGCTGAACCGGCAGCAGGAAGCCCGGATGACGGCCTTCACCAACAAGCAGCAGGAGAAAATCCGGCGCTTTGAAAGCAGCCTGAAGGGCTACCAGGAAGCCCTCCTCAAAAGCGAGCAGACCGCCCAGCACCACCTGCCGGAGGACATCGTGCTGCGCCTGGAGGGCCTGTCCATGGCCTTTGGCGGCTTGAAGGCCGTTGACAACCTGAGCTTTGATGTAAAGAAGGGCGAGATCTTCGGCCTCATCGGCCCCAACGGCGCCGGGAAAACCACCGTGTTCAACTGCATCACCCAGTTTTACAAGCCCACCGCCGGGGACATCTACTACCGCACCCACGAGGGCAACGTGCTGTCTCTGAACAATTACGACGTGCACCAGATTATCCGGAAGGGCATCGTGCGCACCTTCCAGAACGTGGAACTGATTTATGAACTGACCATCCTTGAAAACCTGCTCATCGCCGCCCACAGCAAGTACCACGGTTCCTTCTTTTCCCAGCTGATGAACACCCGCCGGGTCCGGGAGGAGGAGATGGTGCTGCGCAACCAGGCCATGGAGGTGCTGTCCTACTGCGGCCTGGCCCACCTGAAGGACATCCCGCCCCTGGGCCTGCCCTATGGCATCTTGAAGCGGGTGGAGCTGGCCCGGACCCTGATGGCCGGCGCCAACCTGATCATCCTGGACGAGCCGGCAGCCGGCCTCAACGAGCAGGAGACCATCGAACTGACCCAGCTGATCCGCAAAATCCAGAAGGATTTCGGGGCCACCATCTTCCTGGTGGAGCACAACATGGGCCTGGTGATGGACCTGTGCGACCACATCTGCGCGATTTCCTTCGGCAAGAAGCTGGCCTACGGCACGCCCCGGGAAATCCAGAACGACAAGCTGGTGCAGGAGGCCTACCTGGGCACCAGCGACGAAAGCGAACTGGAGGTGATTTGATGGCGATTCTGGACATCCGCAACCTGAACGTGGCCTACGGCGCCATCGAAGCGCTGAAGAACGTGAGCCTGTCCGTGAAGGAGGGCAGCATCGTCGCCATCCTGGGGGCCAACGGCGCCGGCAAATCCACCCTGCTGCGCACCATCTCCGGGGTGGTGAAGGCCAAAAGCGGCAGCATCCTCCTGGAGGGCAGCACGGAGCTGGTGGGCATGTACCCCTACAAGATCGCCGCCCGGGGCGTGATCCAGTCCCCGGAAGGGCGGCTGATCCTCCAGGGCCTCACCACGGAAGAAAACCTGCTGGTGGGCAGCTATTCCATCAGAGGCCAGGATAACAAGCGCCGCGGCCGGCGGGTGCATGACAACCTGGAGCAGGTGTACAGCCTCTTCCCCATTTTGAAGGAGCGGCGGCGGCAGCAGGCCAACACCCTCTCCGGCGGCGAGCAGCAGATGCTGGCCATCGGCAGGGCCCTGATGGCCAGCCCCCGGGTGCTGCTGCTGGACGAGCCCTCCCTGGGCCTGGCGCCCCTGATCATCCGGGACATCTTCGCCATCATCGAGCAATTGAAGCAGGCGGGGAACACCATCTTAATTGTTGAGCAAAACGCCTTCCAGACCTTGAAAATCGCCGACTATGCCTATGTGCTGGAGCTGGGCCAGGTGAACATGGAAGGCCCCGCCTCCGAACTGATTCACGACGAAACCCTGGTGGAAGCCTACCTGGGCGGCCAGAAGGCCTGAGCCCACACCGATGTTGAACGCGGGAAAGCGTTTGATAATAAAAAAGGATAAAAGGAGAAACCCCATGAAGAAAATCCTGTCCCTGGCACTGGTTCTGATGATGCTTCTGACCCTGACCCTGCCTGCCGCCCTGGCGGAGGTGGGCGTGAGCGACAAGCCCCTGGAAAAAGAAGGCGTGCAGTATAAAGGCACCGTGAAGATTGGCTCTGTGATGTGCGAAACCGGTGCTGTTGCCAGCGTGGGTGTGCCCTACAGCCAGTTCTACAAGCTGTTTGTCCGCTACATCAATGAAGTGTGGGGCGGCGTGGCCAAAGGCGAAGACGGCCTGGGCTACTACCTGGACCACACCAGCTATGACGACGGCACCGACGGCGCCCAGGGCTTCATCTTCATGCAGAAGCTGATTGACGACGACCAGGTCTTCTCCCTGGTGGGCAACCTGGGCACCTGGAACATCGCCTCCTCCCAGAACTACATCGTAGAAAGCGGCATCCCCTCCGTCTACTGGGGCACCGGCTCCGCCCTGCAGTACTACCTCCCCGCCGAGGGCAACGAGCGCTTCACCTTCCCCGTGCAGCCCATCTACATCACCGAAGGCCGCA
>DAITOE010000122.1:0-5935 GCA_036834245.1 Clostridia bacterium
ATCTGCGGGTCGATGGTTTCAAGGGCGTTCAGGACAATCTCGCTCACCAGGTAGCGGGCGAACCACTTGTTGTCCGCCGGCACCACATACCAGGGGGCGTTTTCGGTGGCGGTGTGCTGCATCATCCGCTCATAGGCGTCCATGTATTTGTCCCAGTGCCTGCGCTCCTGGATGTCCCCCGCGTTGAACTTCCAGTTCTTGTCCGGCTGGTTGATCCGGTCCAGCAGGCGCTGGCGCTGCTCCTCTTTGGACACATGAAGGAAAATCTTGATCACCGTGGTGCCGTTTTCGTGGAGGTGGCGCTCAAAATCCCGGATCTGCCGGTAGCGGGTGTCCCAGATCTTGTCTGTCACCAGCTCCGGCGGCAGTTGGGAATGGCGCACCAGGTCGTGGACCCGGGCCACCAGCACGTCCTCATAATGGGAGCGGTTGAAGATGCCGATTTCCCCCCTGGGAGGCAAGGCCTTCACGATGCGCCAGAGGTAGTCGTGGTCTTTCTCCTCGCTGGAGGGCACCTTGAAGCTGACCACCCGGGTACCCTGGGGGTTGAGCCCGGTCATCACATGGCGGATGATGCCGTCCTTCCCTGCGGCGTCCATGGCCTGGAGCACGATGAGCAGGGCGTGCTGGTTTTCAGCGTAGAGTTTCTCCTGGAAGGCGGCCATCCGGGCGATGTTGTCCGGCATCTTCCGGTCCCGGATGTCCGCCTTGTCCAGCTTTTTGTCTGCCCGGGTGGCGTATTCCCTGATGCTGATGGTCTCCTTGCCGGTGATTCTGTATACCTTCAGGTCCATGGTGTCATGCTCCTCCAATCTGTCGGCTAATCAGGCTGCCAGGCTCAGGTTTATTTGACCTTGTCCAGAATGGGCAGGTGCCTGGCCATGCCGGCCCGGGCCAGGGCCTTGGCCAGGGCAACAAAGAGCATGGGGGCCACGATGACAGCAAACAGGCCGTTGATGGCGGAGGAGGACAGCTTGCCGATGAGGGCGGGGCCGATGGTCTCCACCGGGACGGGCCTGACAAAGCGCAGCATGAGGTAGTTTTTAAACATGTACAGCGCGATATAGGTCACCGCCCCTGCGATGGAGGCCATCACCAGGGTGCTGCGCTTCTGGGAGGGTTTCCACAGCCGGCTCACCAGGACGCCGCAGACCAGGGCCATGGTGCCCTTCATGAGGAAGGTGATCCAGGCTTCGGCGGCATAGGCTGGGTAGGTCAGGTCAAACAGGGCGGAGCCTAAACCTGCAATGATGCCGCCCTGCAGGCCGCCAAAGAGCATGCCTGCCAGCAGGCAGATGGCATTGGCCACATGGAGCCGGGAAAAAGCGGTGGGGATGGAGATATAGTTGGATACCATGACGACTGCCACCATCATGCCGGCCAGGGCCAGGCCTGCGGTGGACAGGGTTTTCTTCTGGTTCATGTCAACCTCCTTTTGGGTTTTCTGCTCCTACTATCATAGACGGATTCATCAATTTGTAAAGTGCCGGTTTCCCCTGGGTTTCTATGATATACTGCAGGGGACATCCATCAATATGCCCTGATGCGGAGGTTCCCCATGCAAACCAGAATGTTGAACCCCGGCCCCCTTCACCACCGGGACGGCTGGCTGACTGAAGCCGGCTATGCCTGCACGCTGCTGAAAACCTATGACCGCAGCCGGGTCAAAGCCCCCGGCTGGCGCATCAAGGAATGGGATTATTACGCCGTGTGCAACGACCAACACGGCATCGCCTTCACCATCGCCGACCTGGGCTATCTGGGCATGGCCAGCGTGAGCCTGATGGATTTCAAGGAGAAGACCCATCATACCAGGAGCTTCCTGACCCCCTTCCCCCTGGGCCGGCTGGGGCTGCCCGCCTCCTCAGAAACCGGGAACAGCCGGATTGCCGGCAGGCAGTATGAGCTTAATTTTGTGGTGGGCCGGAACAAGCGGGAAATCTACGGACATGTCTATGATTTCCAGGAGAAGGGCAGGCAGCTGCTGTTTGACCTGGAGTTGAAAAGCCCCCTGCAGGACAGCATGGTGATTGCCACCCCCTTCCGCCGCCGGCCCAGGCAGTTTTACTACAACCAGAAGATCAACTGCCTGCCTGTGCAGGGCCGGGTGATCCACGGTGACGGGGACCTTTATTTTTCCCCCGCCTCCGCCTTTGCTGTATTGGACTGGGGCCGGGGCGTCTGGCCCTACAGCAACACCTGGTACTGGGGCAGCGCCTCAGGGATTGTCCAGGGCCGGGCCTTTGGCCTGAACATCGGGCACGGTTTCGGTGACACAGAAAAAGCCACCGAAAACATGCTGTTTTACGGCGGCAAAGCCAGCAAGCTGGGGGATGTGTATTTTGACATACCGCAACTCAACGGCAGGGAGGACCCCCTTGCCCCCTGGCAGGTGCGGGATGGGGACGGCAGGCTCTCCCTGACCTTTGAACCCATCCTAAACCGGGCGGCCCGGATGAATGCCCTTTTCCTGGCCTCACGCCAGCAGCAGGTCTTCGGCCGGTTCAGCGGTACAGCGGTGCTGGACGGTGGCATGACCCTGGACATTAAAGGCCTCACCGGCTTTCTGGAAAAGGTGTCCAACCGCTGGTGAGGATGCATGAATCACGGCAGGGAACCCGTTGTATGGCTGAGGGCGGCACCTGGGCGTTTCAGCCTTCCCGCCTTCTGGAGAACGCGCAGCCGCAGTAGTCCTGGCGGTAGAGGGACAGTTCCCGGCTCCTGGCAACGGAGCGCTGGTAGCCGCCCTTTTTCTTGAAATCGCTGGGCAAAAAGGCCACACCGTGTTCCGCACCGATGCTCTCCCCCAGCTCATTCAGCAGCGCCGCATCTTTCCGCGGGCTGATGGTGAGGGTGGTGGTGAACCAGTCGCAGCCCAGCTCCTTCGCCTTCCTGGCGCTGTTTTGAAGCCGCAGGCGGAAGCATTCCCGGCAGCGGGCTCCTCCCTCCGGCTCCTGTTCAAAGCCCCGGACCGCATCATAGAAGGAAGCGGGGTCATAAGGGGAGATGATTACCCGGTCCACCAGGCCGTGCTCTGCGGCCAGGCGCAAGGTTTCCCCGGCACGGAGGCTGTGCTCCGGCGCCGTATCCAGGTTGGGGTTGTCAAAGAAGAGGGTGATGTCAAACACGGGCACCAGGCGTTCCAGCACAGCGCTGGAGCAGGGCGCGCAGCACACATGCAAGAGCAATTGCGCCTTCCTGCCGCTGGAAATCACCTGTTCCATGACCGCTTCCATCTGCTTGTTGTAATTTCGTTTCGGCTCCATGTTAACCCCCTGTGTGCATGATAGCACATCGATTCAATCCAGTCAGCAACGGTTATATTGACTGGGAAGCATCATCACCAAAAGACACGCAAAAGAGGTGCAGACATGAAACAATTATCAAACAAACTGCTGGGCCTGCTGCTGGCATTCATCATGCTGGCAGGCGCTGCAGCCCTCCCCGCTTCGGCGGACGGCACCATGATCGTGGGCGAGGTCACCATCACCAGCAACACCCCGGTGAACCTGCGCAGCGGCGGCAGCACGGATTATTCCATCATCGGCCGCGGCAACTCCGGCGAGCTCTTCCAGACTACCGGCCAGGTGCCGGGGGGCTGGTATGAGATCCTGCTGCCGGATGAGCGCTTTGCCTACATCAGCGACAAGCTGGTCTACTTCCGGGCCTACCCATCCCCCATCCCCCTGGGCGCCCAGTTCACCGTGCCGGTGTACTACATGAACCGGGACGGGCAGACCTTAAAAACCGTCAACGTGCGGGTGAGCCCCGGGCAAAACGTCATCACCGCGGATGACAACCAGGTGCCGGGCTACCGGCTGACCTCCACCCGCAGCATCTACGTCTTTGTGGACTCCACCGGCAAGGCGGTGCCCTCCGGCGTGATTTTCACCTATGAACAGGCCTATGTCCAGCCCACGCCGGTGCCCACCCAGCCGCCGGTGACCCAGGTGCTCCTGCCGGTGTATTACAAGGACATCTACAACCAGGTGGTGGCCAGCGAAACCCGGGTGCTGACGGCGGGCAGCCAGCTGGTGAAGGCGGACCCCAACCGCTTGCCCCAGGGCTACTACATCTCAGGCGCAAGCGACATCGTGGTGAGCGTGTCCGCTGCTGGGGTGGCCGCCCCCAGCGAGGTCAGCTTCATCGTGTCCCGCCTGGTGCAGACCACCCCCCAGCCCACCCAGTTCTATGTGCCGGTGCGCTACCAGGACGAAGCCGGCAACCTGCTGCAAAACACCCACGCCCTGGTGTCCCCCGGCTACACCACCGTCTCTGCGGATGACAGCATTGTGGCAGCCGGCATGGAGTTGACCTCCGCCCGCAGCATCGTGGTGTACACCAGCAACCAGGGGGTCACCTTCCCCAGCACCGTGATCTTCACCTACCGGGCCGGTGTCAAGGCCAATGTGCAGATCATCTACCGGGACATCGGCGGCAGCATCCTCTACAACGAGACCCGGCAATACGCCCAGGGCACCCACACCATCACCGCAGACGACAGCCGGGCCCCCGGCCGCACCCTCCAGGGCAGCCGCAGCGCGCAGGTCACCGTCTATGCCAATGGCACGGTGTCGCAAAACCAGGTGGTCTTCACCTATGCCCTGCCGGTCAGCGCGCAGTTGACCGTCGAGTACCGGGACAACCTGGGCCAGACCATCAAGACCGTGCAGCGCCAGCTGGGGGCGGGCACCACCACCATCACCGCGGACGACAGCCAGGTGCCCAGCGGCTATGTGCTGCAAAGCGCCAGGAACGTGCAGGTGACCGTGTACCAGAACGGCACCCTCTCACAGGACCGGGTGGTGTACCTCTACGCCAGGCCGGTGTCTGCCAGCATCCGCATTGTGTACCGGGAGTCCGGCGGCGGTGAGCTGTTCAGCGAATCCCGCAGCTTCCCCCAGGGCAACCACACCATCACCGCCAATGACGGCAAGGTGCCCAGCGGCTATACCCTGCAAAGCAGCCGCAGCGTCCAGGTGAATGTGTCCGCTGCAGGGGCGGCCACGCCCAGCGAAGTGGTCTTCACCTATGCACCCCCGGCGCCCCCGGTCACCGTCAACGTGCCGGTGGTCTACAAGGACCAGGACGGCGCGGTGCTGAACACCACCACGGTGAGCGTCTCCTCTGCCGCCCCCAAAAAGGTGAGCGCAGACAAGAACATGGCCCCGGCCAACTACGTGCTGTCCGGCTCCAGCTCGGTTACCGTCACGGTGAGTTCCAGCGGCGTGGCCAGCCCCAGCCAGGTGGTCTTCGTCTTCCGCGACCCGGCCACCATCACCGAACCCCTCATCCTGCCCGCCCACATCAACCACAGCTATTCCGGCAAATCCATTCCTGTGTACTCCGGCCCCGGCACGGATTATGCCCGGGCCGCCAACGGCAAAGCCTCCCTGGGTGGCGGACGCATCCGCATCTGGGGCAGCGACGGCGACTGGGTGATGATCGGCTACGGCCTGTCCAACAACCTCTACCGGGTGGGCTACATCCAAAGAAGCCAGCTGCCCGCCAGCCTGGACATCCAGCCCCTGCACTTTGGCAGCCAGACCGCCACCGTGGTGTCGGAAGCCAGCCTGACGGACGACCCCATCGTCAACCCCACCTGGCTGATGAAGATTCCCGTGGGCACCAAGGTGACCCTCCTGGCCTTTGAGAACTTCGTGAACCCGCCCCACTGGGCCTACATCGAAACCACCTTCAACGGCCAGCCCATCCGCGGCTTTGTGAACAAAATCCGCGTGAAGCTGGACTGATTGCAGGGCACAGCAGGCACAAGAAGCCATTTGTAGTTGCCCTTACCAACCGACAAAGTATCCTCAGATATTTTCTTGATACGCAAGCCCGGATGCACCGCATCCGGGTTTCTGCTATACTGGAAAACAGGAAATGAATACACCGACAGAAAGGGATTTGATATGCAGATTCGTTTTTCAGG
>DAITOE010000123.1:0-5791 GCA_036834245.1 Clostridia bacterium
GGCACCTGGGGCTTCATGTGGTAGGCGGGGGTGTCCTCCTCCCTGGAGAAGGTGAAGGCCCCCAGCCGGTCAAAGCGCACCCGGGCGCAAAAGTCCATCAGCTGCTGGAAGTCCTCCTCGGTTTCCCCGGGGAAGCCCACAATCATGGTGGTGCGCAGGGCGAAGCCCAGTTCCCGGGCATAGCGCAGGGTGTCCTCCACCTGGTTGATGTCGCCCCGCCGGTTCATTTTTTTCAGGATCCGGGGAGCGGCATGCTGCAGGGGCAGGTCCAGGTAGCGGCAAAACTTGGGGTTTGCGGCCAGGGCATCAATCAGGGCCTTGTCCGTTTGCTCCGGATAGCAGTACAGCACCCGCAGCCAGTGGATGCCGGGAATCTGCGCGGCCTGGTCCAGCAGCCGGGGCAGGGAGGTGCCCTCGAGGTCGCTGCCGTAGCGGGAGGTGTCCTGGGCGATGAGGATCTGCTCCTTCGCGCCCTGGTCAGCCAGGGTGCGCATCTCGTCCAGTATGTCGGCCTCCGGCCGGGAGCGGTAGGGCCCGCGGATTAAGGGGATGGCGCAGTAGGCGCAGACATTGTCGCAGCCTTCTGAAATCCTGACATAGGCGGTGTAGGGCCTGGTGGTGAGGACCCGACCGCAGCCGGTGAAGTCCGCCTCCCGCTTTGTGCTGCCGGTGCGGGCGCCGGAAAGGGCCTCCCGGATGAAGCCGGCCAGCTGGGGGTAGTTGGTGACGCCGGTGAGGACGTCGATTTCGGGAATCTGCTCCAGCAGCTCCTGGCCATAGCGCTGGGCCAGGCAGCCGGTGACGCACAGCAGGCGGCAGGCCCCCTGCTCCTTGTAGGCGGCCATTTCCAGGATGGCGTCGATGGACTCCTCCTTGGCGGAGGTGATGAAGCCGCAGGTGTTCACCACCAGCACCTCCGCCTCCGCCGGATTGCCCGTAAACTCAAAGCCGTCCTTTTGCAGAAAGGACAGCATTTCTTCTGTATCCACCTGGTTTTTGACACAACCCAGGGAGACGACCCCAAGTTTCATCCAGCGTTTACCCTTCGTTTCTGATGCTGCATCGATTGACGACATCTTGTGCCGCATCCGTATTCTACCATACATCATCTGGGGCTTTCAAGGCTTTCGGCCATAAAAAGCGAACAAATATTCCCCTATTTTCTCCCCAGCCGGCGCTTCAGCACCTCGGGCCGGGCCACGCTGTAGCCAAAGAAGCCCTCCGGCGGGGTGAGGCCGGTGTACTCCCCGTGGCAGTAGGCCGTCAGGTCCGCCTTCACAAAGTCGATTTTGCCATCTGCCTGCATCAGGTCCTCCCGGATGCCCATGTCCACAATTTCCGCCAGAAACAGGGTGTGGGAGCCCAGGGGGATGCTCTGTGTGATTTTGCAGGCCAAAAAGGCGGGGCTGCCGGCAATGGCCGGCGCATGCTGGAGGGCAGGCACCGGCACCGGGACCAGGCCGTTGTCCGCAAACTTGTCCATCTCCCGGCCGGATTTGACGCCGCACAGGTCTGTCACCCGCATCAGGTCCCGGCTCACCAGGTTCACCACAAACTCGCCCGACTGGGTGATGATCTCGTGGGACAGGCGCTCGGGCCGCACGGAGATGGACAGCATGGGCGGGTCGGAGTTGATGGTGCCCACCCAGGCGACGGTGATGATGTTGGGGCGGTGCTCCCGGGAGGCGCAGCTCACCATCACCACCGCGGTGGGGGAGAGCAGGGTACCGGGTTTCAGGTTGATGTAGTCCATGCTGCCTCCTGTGCCATTATAATGACCGGGCTTCAATGCCCTTTAATACCTCCGGCTCCCGGATGTCTCGGGTTTTGGTGAACATCTTCCGGGTTAAGATGGCGCCGGCCCTGTAATACAGGCAGATGAAGGGGCAGTCCTCAATGAACAGCTTCTGGATTTCAAAGAGTCGGTTCTGGTAGGACTCCCGGGTGGTGGCAGTGCGCAGGCCCTTGAACAGGTCGTCCATGGCCTTGGAGCGGTAGCGGGCGTAGTTGCCGGTGTTGCCGGACATCAGCAGGAAGCCCGGGTCCGGGGTCTCGTCCATGTTGAAGCTGGCCAGGGCCAGGTCAAAGCTGCCGGCGTCCAATTTCTCCTTGGCCTCCCGGAAGCTGTAGATGGTGAGGCGGGCCTCGATGCCCACGGCGGCCAGCTGGCTGACAATCTGCCCGGCCACGTTGGCCCTGACGGAGTTGTCCTGCTCCTCATAGGCGTAAAAGCGCAGGGACAGCTTGACGGTCCTCCCGTTGCGCACCATGGTCCTGACGCCGTCTTCATTCCGTTCCACCCAGCCGGCTTCGTCCAGCAGCTGGTTGGCCAGGTCCCGGTTCTGGCGGAAGGCGTTCTCATCCCCCTGGTACATCCAGCTGCCGCCGGGCAGGGGGGTGTCGGTGCGCAGGGCCATGCCCATGTAGGCGCTCTGGCTGATGGCGTCAATGTTCAGGGCGGCCCGGATGGCCTTGCGCACCTTCACGTCCTCCAGCTCATAGCTGCGGTGGTTCATCACCAGGGTTTCCAGCTGTTTGGTCCTGAAGGTCAGGCTCAAGGAGTTCACGCTGGAGCGGTACTGGGCCGCCGTCATGGACCGGGTCAGGATGGCGTCCACCCGGTTGTACTCATAGCTGGTGAGCAGCTCCCGGTTGGTGCGGTGGAACATCACGCTGATTTCCGTGATGGCCGGCCTGCCGCCCCACCAGTAGGAGTTGTAGGACAGCCAGATGTGGTCCGCCGGCATGAACTGCTCCACCCGGTAGGGGCCGCTTCCCAGAGGGTTGTCCGCCTGCACCTGGCTGGCGGGCAGCACGGGGAAGTTCATGGCATAGATGAAGCCGAAATTGCGGCGGTCCGTGGTGATGGTGACGGTGCGCTCATCCGTGGCGGTGATTTTTTTGATGAAATACTGCAGGGTGGAATAGGCCCCCCTGTTGGTGACGCCCTCTTCCTTGGCCAGGCGGAGGATTTCGTTGACGGTGGCCACCACGTCATTGGAGGTGACGGGGCTGCCGTCGTGGAACTGCAGGCCGTCCCGCAGGGTGAAGGCCCAGCTGCTGCCGTCGGAGGACATGTCCCAGCGCTCGGCCAGGCCGGGCTTGGGCATATAATCATCATCAAAGGTCACCAGGGATTCGTACAGCAGCGCCGTGACGGACATAAACTCCCGCTCCACCGGCTGCAGGGGGTTGATGCGGTTGCTGGTGGTGGAAACAATGCCCAGGATGATGCTGTGGCTGTCAGTTTCCTGCGCCAGCACGCTGCCCGACAGCAGGCTGCAGATGAAAAGGAGCAGCAGGGCTGCCTTCATCCTGTTCATAATAAATCGCATAGGCGTCCATTACCTTTCTGACATAACTACGGGTGTCGTCCATGGGAATCAGGTCCAGGGTGATGGTTTTCCGGTCCTCGGCCCTATTTAAGGCCCAGTGCTTCACGTTGTTGGCGCCGGCATGGTAGGCCGAGGCCACCATCACCGGGGAGCCGGCAAACATGTCGCTTAAATAGCTCAGGTAGAAGGCCCCGAAGCGGATGTTGGTTTCCGGGTCAAAGAGGGCGTCGGGCTGGTAGTTTTTCAGGTTCAGCCGGGAGGCCAGCCAGGTGCCGGTGTCCGGCATGATCTGCATCAGCCCCCGGGCGTTCACCCGGCTGACGGCCCGGGCGTCAAAGCTGCTTTCGCACTTGATGATGGCGGAGAGGAAGGAGGGGCTGATGCCGTACTCCACCGCATATTTCTTGATTAATTCGTGATAGCCGGAGCGGTCCCTGGCGTTGAAATGCTCCTGCTTGTGGTTGCGGATGCGCTGGGCCTCCGCCTCCCGCTGGGCCAGAAGCCCGTCCAGCCGCCCTTTTGCGCCGGAAAAGATGACGCCGGACACCAGGGCAAAGACCAGCAGCAGGGCTGCCAGCGCCAGGTGCACCCGGGGAATCTTTGGCCGCGGCTGTTTGGGGGCCTCCTCCCGCTGGGGCTGCTGCCGGGCCGGCTGCCTCCGCAGCTTGCGCCGCCTGGCTGTGGGCTGGGGTTCGGCCTGCTGGCCTGCTGACAGGGGCGGCTTCAGGGGCACATGCTTCACCTGGGCGCTCTGGGGGGCGATGGACTGGGGCGCCCTGCGGCGCCTGCTTTTCACATTCCAAGGGGAATCAGACAAGGGCATACCTCCTGAGAAAGGCCTCATACAGGCGGATGACCGCCTGGGCGCTTTGCTGTTTGCTTCCTGTGGTTTCTATCACGTGATCGGCCCGCCTGGCCTTTTCAATGGCGGGCATCTGGCTTTGGATCCTGGCCTGGGCCTCCTTGAGGCTCAGCCCCCGGTCCTGGAGCCGGCGCAGCTGCAAATCCTCCGGAGCATAGGCCGCCCAGACCTCCCTGCACCTGCTTTCAAAGCCGGTTTCATACAGCAGGGGCAGGTCCACCACCAGGGCGGGCTGCAGCTGGTGCAGCGCAAGCTGGGCATCGATTTCCTGAAACACCAGGGGGTGCACGATGCCATTGAGGGCGGCCAGCTCCTCCCTGTCCCCGAAGACCCGGGCGGCCAGGCGCTGGCGGTTCAGGTCCGCGCCATCAAAGACGCCGTCCCCGAAGCGCTCCCGGATTCTGGGCAGGGCAGGCCCGCCCGGCGCTGTCAGGCTGCGGGAGATTTCATCCGCATCGATCACCGTGGCACCATGGGCCTTGAGGGCGGCGCTCAAATGGCTCTTGCCGCAGGCGATGCCCCCGGTGAGGCCGATGATGGGGGGCATCTTATTTGGTGTCATACCAGCTGAAGCCTACCTTGATGTCGCATTTGAGGGGCACATCCAGCTTGATGACGCTTTCCATCACGTGTTTGAGCAGCGCCCGCACGGCCTCGGTCTCCGCCTCCGGGGCTTCGATGATGAGCTCGTCATGCACCGTCAGCACCAGGCGGGCCTGGTGGCCTTCTTCCTTCAGCCGGGCGGCCACCTGCACCATGGCGGCCTTGATGATGTCGGCCGCCGTGCCCTGGATGGGGGTGTTCATGGCGATGCGCTCGCCGAAGTTGCGGGTGTTCACATTGCCGCTTTTCAGTTCGTTCAGCAGGCGCCTGCGGCCAAAGAGGGTGGCGATGTAGCCGTGCTCATAGCCAAAGCGCACGCAGCGGTCCATGTATTCCTTCACGCCGGGGTAGCGCTCAAAATAGCGGCTGATGAAGTCCCCGGCCCGTTTGATGGAAATGCCGGTGTTGCGGGCCAGGCCAAAATCGCTGATGCCGTAGACGATGCCAAAGTTCACCGCCTTGGCGTCGGAGCGCATGGAAGAGGTGACCTCCTCCAGGGGAATGTCGTTGATTTCGGCTGCGGTTCTGGTGTGGATGTCCTGGTCGCGGTTGAAGGCATCCTGCATGGTTGTGTCCCCGCTCATGTGGGCCAGGATGCGCAGTTCGATCTGGGAATAGTCCGCGTCAATCAGGACGTGGCCAGGCTTGGCCACAAAGGCCCGGCGGATCTCCCGGCCCATGGCGGTGCGCACGGGGATGTTTTGCAGGTTGGGGTCGTTGCTGGAAATGCGGCCTGTGGCGGTGCCCACCTGGTCAAAGGTGGAGTGGATGCGGCCCTCCCCATCCATCAGCCGCAGGAGGGCCTCGATGTAGGTGGAGTTCAGCTTGCTCACCTGGCGGTACAGCAGGATTTTTTCGATGCTGGGGTGCAGGGGCGCAATGGCCTCCAGGGCCTCGGCATCGGTGCTGTAGCCGGACTTGGTCTTGCGCTGGGTGGGCAGGCCCAGGGTTTCAAACAGCACCTTGCCCAGCTGCTGGGGGCTGTTCAGGT
>DAITOE010000124.1:0-5768 GCA_036834245.1 Clostridia bacterium
TGCTGTGGGTGAAGGAGGAGGAGATGCTGGACATGATCGCCATCGCCCAGTCCGCTCCCGGGCCCATTGCGGTGAACACCTCCATCCTGCTGGGCTACCGCCTGCTGGGGCTGAAAGGCGCCCTGGTGAGCGTGCTGGGGACGGCGCTGCCGCCCCTGTTTGTGCTGACCCTGATCTCCATGTTCTATTCTGCCTTCCGGGCCAACACCTGGATTGCAGCGCTGCTCAACGCCATGCGGGCGGGGGTGGCGGCGGTGATTGTGGACGTGGTGTGGACCATGGCGCAAAACATCACCAAAAAGCGCCGGGCCACCCCCATTTTGCTGATGGCGGCGGCCTTTGTGGCGGTGTGGTTTTTGAAGGTGAACATCATCCTGGTGCTGGTGGCCTGCGGGCTCATCGGCTTTGTGGATGCCAGCCTGCGGGCCCGGAAGGAGGCCGCCTGATGCTGCTGACCCTGTACTGGGCCTTTTTCCAGGTGGGCCTCTTCGCCTTTGGCGGGGGCCTGGCCGCCCTGCCCTTAATCCGGGAGCAGGTGGTGGTGATCCACCCCTGGCTGTCCATGGCGGCCTTTACGGACCTGGTGACCATCGCAGAGATGACCCCGGGGCCCATCGCCTTGAACGCCGCCACCTTTGTGGGCAACCAGGTGGCGGGGATCCCGGGGGCCTTGGTGGCCACCCTGGGCTGCATCACCCCCAGCGTGATCATCGTCTTGATCCTGGCCCGGCTGTACAGCGCCTGGCGGGACCGGCCCGCCTTCATGGGGGTGCTGTCGGGGCTGCGGCCGGCGGCGGTGGCGCTGATTGCCTCGGCAGGCATGTCCATCGCCATCCTGGCCTTGTTTGGGGAAGGGGGCGCAATCAGCCTTCATAGCCTGGACCTGGTGGCCCTGGGCTGCTTTGCTTTGTCCCTGTTTGCCCTGCGCAAATGGAAGCCCAGCCCCATTGTGGTGATGTTCGGGGCCGGGCTGGTGGGGGCGGGCATCAAGCTGCTGTTTCGCCTGCCGTGAGGCGTTTGTTTATAGCGGCTGTGCCGGGGGACAATCTATTGCAGCGGCTGCTTGCCATGCAGCAGGCCCTGGCGGAGCGGGCGCTGATTTTGAAGCTGACGCCGGAGACCAACCTGCACCTGACCCTGCGCTTCATCGGCGCCTGTGACGAGGGCCTGACAGAAGGGGTGCGGGACTGGTTTGCTGCGCTGCCGCAAACGGACCTGGCGGCGGCGGCCGGCGTCCTCACCGGCTTTGGCCAGTTTTTGAACCGGGACGGGCTGACGGTGTACGCGGCGGTCCGGGCAAAGGCCGGGCTGACAGCGCTGCAAATGCAGCTGGAGCAGGGCCTGCGGGGCCTGGGCATCGGGGCGGAGACCCGGCCCTTTGTGCCCCATATCACCCTGGCCCGGAAGGTGAAGCTGCGCCGCGCCCTGGACGGTGCGGAAGACGGGGCGGGCACCCGGTTTGTCCCCCGGGCGGTGGTGCTGTATGAAAGTCGCCTGGCGGCGGGAGGCCCCTCCTACCTGCCCCTTGTGGTGCGGCATCTGAACAACGTGAATGAGGTTGAATGAAGTATGAAGAGATTGCTGGCGCTGGCCTTGATCCTGCTGCTGCTCCTGCCGGCTGCATGGGCGGAAAACGCCGATGTGGACGCCTATTTTGAGGACGCCGCCTTCATCGGCGACTCCATGATGGGCCAGATCGGCCGCTACCGGCGGGAGCAGAACCAGCAGGGCAAGGAGATTTTCCCGGGGGCAAAGGTGCTGTATTCCGGGGCCTATTCCCTGTACCTGGGCAGCCAGCGCAGCGCCCTGGACAACAGCCCGGCCATGGTGTACCGGGGGCAGCGGCTGAGCCTGCCCGAGGCGGTGTACCAGCTGGATGTGTCCAAGGTGTTCATCATGCTGGGCCGTTGCGACAACCCCGGGGTGCCGGAGCACCTGGACCGCCTGATGCGCTATTGGACACGGATTTTTGACCGCATCCGGGAAAAGCGCCCAGACATCGAGATCATCGCCATCTCGGTGCCGCCCCTGGCGGAAAAATACGAGACCAAGACCACCCGCCAGCTGTATTTTGACAACTTCAACCGCGCCCTGGAAGCGCTGTGCGCGGAGATGGACGTGGTGTACTGCGATATTGCCACGCCGCTGAAAACGGCGGACGGCTATTTGAACCAGAAAAACGCCAAGACCGACGGCGTCCACTTCAGTGAGGCCGGGGTCATCGCCTTCATCGACGCCATGTACGACTTCGCCAGGAGCCAGGTGGCGAAACCTTCAGAATAGCCCGGAAAACAACCAAAGGCCGCGGTCCGGAACACCTGGATGCCGCGGCCTTTGGTATGACAATCAAGCCGAAGTTGCCTCCCGCGGTCCCACCTGGATGTGGTGGTCAAAGGCGGCTGCAAGACGGGGGCTGACCTGGTGGCTGACCACAAACAGGGTGCGGCCTTGCAGGGTGATCAGGAGGTCCTCCACCAGCTTGAGGGATTCCGGGTCGATTTCTGCCAGAGGCTCATCCAGAATCAGGATGGGGGAGGGCTTTAGCAGGCTGCGGGCCAGGCAGATGCGCCGCCTTTCCCCGCCGGACAGGTTGCGGCCCCCCTCCCTAATGAAGTGGTCCAGGCCCTTGGGGCTGGCGAACTGGTGGAGGTTGACTTGCTTGAGCACCCTAATCATGTCCCTGTCCGCCACCTCCTGATAGAGGCTCAGGTTGTTGCGCAGGCTGTCCTCCAGCAGCAGGGGCTGCTGGGCCATCACCGTCACCTGTTTCAGGATGTTCTCCACCTGCCGGGAAGGGACGCCGTTCATCAGGATCTGCCCCTGGGTGGGATCGGCACAGGCTAAGAGCAGGTTGATCAGGGTGGTTTTGCCGCCGCCGCTTTTGCCGGTGATCAGGGTTTTCTGGCCGGCCTTCACCTCAAAATCCAGGCCGGTGAACAGGGGCGGCTGCTCCGGGTAGGCATAGCCCAGGTTGTGGGCGCTGACCTTTTGCACCTCAGCCAGGCTGTGCAGGGCTTCCCTGGGGGCCGGCTCCGGCGCCATCTTGTCTATCAGCCCCTGAAGGATGGGCCGGGCAGCGATCATGTCCTGCAGGTAGTAGGAAATCCCCAGGATGGGCCAGGACATCTGGTCGATCATGCCCACGGCGATGAAGAAATCCCCGGCGGAGAAGCTGCCCTGCACCACCAGCCAGGCAGCATAGGACAGGATGATGAAATGGGACAGGTAGGACAGGCAAGTGGAGACGGTCTGGGACAGATAGCCCAGCCGCAACATTTGGAGGTGCCTTTCCCGCACTTGCTGGTTGGAACTGGTGAAGCGGGACAGGATGGGGCCTTCTGCCCCAAAGTTCCGGATCACCACCAGGGCAGACAGCCACTCGCTTACCTGAGCCAGGTGCCGGGCAAAGGCCTCGGTATGGGCTTTCTGGGCCCGCTCCAGGTGCTTTTGCACCAGCTTGGGTACATACAGGGGGGTGGTGGCCAGCAGCAGGGTCATCAGGGCGATGCGGGCGTCCAGCAGGAAGAGCAAGGTGGAGACGATGATGATTTTTAACATGATCTCCGTAAGCAGCGGGAAGTTTTGCAGCAGCTTCTGGGCCACGGTGTCGATTTGCTCGGTGTAGGCGGCCAGCTGCTCCCCCTGGCGGGTTTCGTCCATGAGGCCCTGGACTTTGTCTAGTTGGGCGGCAAAGAAATCCCTTCGAAGCTGGGCCAGGGCCCGGGTCTGGTACTGGCCCCGGCAGCGGTTGTAGACGTAATAGCAGCCGATTTCAAACAGGATGAGCCCCAGCAGCAGGCCCATCAGGGAGAGGGCCTGGCTGCCGTCTCTGGCAATGGCCTGGTCCAGCAGGCGGCCCTTGGTGAACTGGACGGCCACCGCAGCCAGGGCAGCAAAGAGGGCAAGAGAGAGCGCAACAACAAGCCATTTGGCTTGGGGCTTCAAATAGCGTTTCATGAAGTTTCCTCCTGATCAAATGTGTTTTATGCATCTGACAGAAGGGGGCTATGCCGGTGCTATGGCACCAGATTTACACGCCTTCTGTCTCTCAGAAGGGCTTGCGCAGTCTGATCATGGGCTTGTTCTCCTATCAAATCAGCCTTCCCGTTGTTGGGAAGGCTGGTTTATTACTGGTCTGCGTAGGCGGTGAGGGCGGCGCTGGCGCCCACCCGGGCACAGCCCTGGGTGATATAGCCCTCGATGGCCTCTTTGGTGCGGATGCCGCCGGCGGCCTTGATGCGCACCTCAGGGTCGATGTGCTTTTTGAACAGCTCGATGTCCTCCGGGGTGGCGCCTTGTGCGCCAAAGCCGGTGGAGGTTTTGATGAAATCGGCCCCGGCTTCGCTGACGCAGCGGCAGAGGGCTTCTTTTTCCTCCTCGCTTAGGAGGCAGGTTTCGATGATGACCTTGAGGATTTTCCCGTTGCAGGCGGCCTTGATCTCCCGGATTTCTTCGGTGATGCGGTCGTAATCCCCGGCCTTGGCGTCCCCCACATGGATGACCATGTCAATCTCGTCGGCGCCTTCCAGCACAGCCTGCTGGGTTTCAAAGACCTTCACCCGGGTGGTGTTGTAGCCCAGGGGGAAGCCCACCACGGTGCAGACCACCAGGCGGTTGCCGTATTTGTCCTTGGCCTTTTTCACAAAGCGCGGGGGGATGCAGGCGGAGGCAAAGCCGTTGTCCACGGCCTCTTGGCAGACCCGGTCCACCATCGCCCAGGTGGCATCGGGCTTTAGGATGGTGTGGTCGATATGTGAAAAGACGGTTTTCTTGTCCATTGTGTACTCCTTCCGGGGCGCGATGCCCCAAAGCATCATAGCAAAGGATGCAGCCCATATCAAGTGGCCGGCCGGGGATTCACCCCGGGTCTAAATGGACTTTACAAAGGGTATACAATAGTATCACGATAGATTACCTGGAAGGAGGGGAGTTGTTTGGACATCCTCTTTGAACGCGACCGCTTTTTTATCGGCGACCCGGAAAAGCCCCAGGCGGAAATCACCTTTCACCAGGTGAAGGACGGGCAGATTGAGGTGGACCACACCTTTGTGGACGAAAGCCTCAGGGGCCAGGGCATCGCCGGCAAGCTGGTGGAGGCCGTGGCCCACTACGCCCGGGAGCAGGGCCTGAAGGTGAGCGCCACCTGCTCCTATGCCCACAAGGTGCTGCAGCATGAGAGGTACAGCGACATCTTTGCCGCTTAAAAAAACTTCAGATACCCTTGCCCGGCGCAATCCGGGTTATTGATTATACTGTAGGAGGGTTCACCCATGAAAACAACCATGACCGCCAAAGGAATGAACATCACCCCCGCCATTGAGGAACGCGTGCTGCGCAAGACCCAGACCATGAGCAAATACCTGCGCCAGAACACGGAGATGTTTGTGCGCATGCGCCGGGAGAAAAACCAGCGCATCGTGGAAATCACCGTGCCCATCAACGGCGTGCTGCTGCGGGCAGAGGCCCGGAGCGAGGACAACCTGTTCATGTCCATTGACAAGGCCCTGGCCAAACTGGAGCGCCAGATCCTGCGCCACCGCACCCGCCTGGACAAGCGCCTGCGGGAAGGCCTGCCCCAGGATGCCCAGCCGGAGTTCATCGAAGGCCTGGACGCCGACGAGCAGCAAGCCCGGAAGGTGGTGCGCAGCAAGACCTACACCGTGCGCCCCATGAGCCAGGAGGATGCCATCATGCAGATGGAGCTGCTGGGCCACAACTTCTTCGTGTATATCGACGTGGACAGCAACCAGTCCCACGTGCTGTACCTC
>DAITOE010000125.1:0-5746 GCA_036834245.1 Clostridia bacterium
CAGCTCCATGAAGGTGATCCGATAGCCTTCCCGGCCTTTTTCCGCCATGAAGCGGGCCAGCTTTTCGTAGTCGATTTTATAGGTCAGCATCACCTGGGCATCGCAGCGCATGGGCATCAAATAGGGGGTCAGCGCGATGACCGGGTCGATTTCTTTCACGAGATATCCGTCTCCACGTTTTCCAAACATGGTCAAATCCTCAACTTTCTGTCCCGACTGTTGGAATTGGGAAAAGTATAGACGGATTCAACGTTTGTGTCAATTTAATCAGTTTGACACTGCCCAAACCCCGTTGTATACTAATGAAAAAGTCCTGCCCTTTGGCAGTTAGGAGGAAGTATGGCTTTAGTCAATTCACGCGAGATGTTCAAAAAGGCCTATGAGGGCGGTTACGCCATCGGTGCCTTCAACGTCAACAACATGGAAATCATCCAGGGCATCGTGGAAGGCGCCGCAGAGGAGAAGGCTCCCCTGATTTTGCAGGTGTCCGCCGGCGCCCGCAAGTATGCCAACCACACCTACCTGATGAAGCTCATCGAGGCAGCGGTGGAAACCAGCAACCTGGACATCGTGGTGCACCTGGACCACGGCCCGGACTTTGAGACCTGCAAGGCCTGCATCGACGGCGGCTTCACCTCCGTCATGATTGACGGCAGCCACCTGCCCCTTGAGGAAAACATCGAACTCACCCGCCAGGTGGTGGAATACGCCCACAAGTTCGACGTCACCGTGGAGGGCGAACTGGGCCGCCTGGCCGGCGTGGAGGACGACATCAAGGTCTCCGCCGAGGACAGCAGCTACACCCGTCCGGAGGACGTGGAAGAATTCGTCTCCAAAACCGGGGTGGACAGCCTGGCCATCGCCATCGGCACCAGCCACGGCGCCTTCAAGTTCAAGGGCGAGCCCAAGCTGCGCTTTGACATCCTGGAGGAAATCCAGCGCCGCCTGCCCGGCTTCCCCATCGTGCTCCATGGCGCGTCCAGCGTCATCCCCGAGTACGTGGAGATGATCAACCAGTACGGCGGCAAGCTGGACGGCGCCCAGGGCGTGCCGGAAGCCATGCTGCGCAAGGCCGCTTCCATGGCCGTGTGCAAGATCAACATCGACTCCGACCTGCGCCTGGCCTTCACCGGCGTCATCCGCAAGCATTTTGCCGAGCATCCCGACCACTTCGACCCGCGCCAGTACCTGTCTGACGCCCGGGCAGCCCTGAAGGGCATGGTCCGCCACAAGATCGTCAACGTCTTGGGCTGCAACGGCAAAGGCTGATCTTTTTCTGCCCGGTGTCCCTGAT
Source organism: Clostridia bacterium (assembly GCA_036834245.1). Lineage (GTDB taxonomy): Bacteria > Bacillota > Clostridia > Christensenellales > Aristaeellaceae > UBA6115. Next base: position 1,295 of record DAITOE010000125.1, read on the forward strand.
GCACCGGGCATTACCATGTGAAAACAGAAGGAAGGTATTTCATGGAACTACGAGGCAAAGTTGTTGTCGCCCAGGGGGGCGGCCCCACCGCGGTGATCAACCAGTCCCTGGTGGGGGCTGTGCTGGAAAGCCGCAAATTCCCCCAGATCACCAAGGTATACGGCGCTGTGGGCGGCGTGCGGGGCATTATTGACGAGCGCTTCATGGACTTGACCCAGGAAACCACCCACAACCTGGAGCGGGTGGCCGTCACGCCCTCTTCCGCCCTGTCCTCCACCCGGGACAAGCCCGATCAGAAGTACTGCGAGGAGATCTTCAAGGTCTTCCGGGCCCATGACGTGCGCTACTTCTTCTACATCGGCGGCAACGACTCCTCCGACACCGTGCGCATCGTCAACGAGCGGGCGGAGCAGGAAGGCTACGAGTTCCGCGCCATCCACATCCCCAAGACCATTGACAACGACCTGATGGTCAACGACCACACCCCGGGCTATCCCTCTGCCGCCAAATTTGTGGCCCAGAGCTTCATGGGGGTCAACCTGGACAACCATGCCTTGCCCGGCGTTCACATCGTGGTGGTGATGGGCCGGCATGCCGGCTTCCTGACGGCGGCGGCCTCCGTGGCCCATCAAAACCCGGAGGACGGCCCCCACCTGGTCTACTTGCCCGAGCGCGCCTTCAACATCGACAATTTCGTCATGGACGTGAAAACCATGAACGACCGCTTCGGCCGCTGCCTCGTCGCCGTGTCCGAAGGCATCCAGGACGAGGCCGGCGTGCCCATCCTCACCAAATTGATGCCCACCGAGCGGGATGCCCACGGCAACGTCCAGCTGTCCGGCACCGGCGCGCTGGGCGAGCAGCTGGCCCGCCAGGTCAAGGAGAAGCTGGGCCTGTCCCGGGTCCGCTCCGACACCCTGGGCTACCTCCAGCGCTCCTTCATCGGCTGCGTGTCCGATGTGGACCAGCGGGAAGCCCGGGAGGTGGGGGAGAAGGCTGCCCAGTTTGCCATCTGGCACAATGTGGACGGCTCCATCGTCATTGAGCGCACCGGCAACTACGACGTGAACTACCGCCTGGTGAATCTGGAGCAGATCGCGGCGAAAACCAAATTGATGCCGGACAACTTCATCAACAAGGAAGGCAACAACGTCACTGAGGACTTTGTCCACTACCTGCGGCCGCTGCTGGGCTCTGAGATGCCCGAAGCCGCCCGCCTGCGCGCCCCCCTGGTGCCCAGGATTCATACCAGGTAACGTGTTCTCGGCAGGGTGCTACGGCGCCCTGCCGAAGTTCTTTGCCCATGAAAAGGAGTCGCCATGAAGAAGATCGCAGTGCTCACCAGCGGCGGGGACAGCCCCGGCATGAATGCTGCTGTGATGGAGGTTTCCCGTTTCGCAGCCTTGGCCGGCATGCCCTTAATCGGCATCAAGCGGGGGTTCAACGGCCTGATTGGCAAGTTCCGGCCCCAGGACAGCTACACCGAGATGTCCATGGACCTGGCCCTGGACATTGCCGATTTGCCCGGCACCTACCTGCGCACCGCCCGCTGCGAGGAATTCCTGCTGCCGGAATACCAGGAAAAAGCAGTCAATTTCTTAAAGAAGATTGGCGTGGTGGGGCTGGTGGTCATCGGCGGGGACGGCTCCTACCAGGGGGCCCAGGCCATGAGCCGCCTGGGCATGCCCTGCATCGGCATCCCCGGCACCATCGACAACGACCTGGAGTACTCCGAAACCTCCCTGGGCTTTGACACCGCGGTAAATGTCTGCGTGGATGCCGTCCGGGCCATCCGGGCCACATCCCGCTCCCACGACCGGCCCGCCCTGGTGGAGGTCATGGGCCGCAACTGCGGCGACATCGCCATGGCCACCGCCATGAGCACAGGCTCTGAAATCGTGGTGGTGCCCGAGGTGAAAAACTGGAACATCCTGGACGTGGTGGACCGCCTGGACAGCCTCATCAAGCGGGGCAACAACCGGGCCACCATCATCGTGGCGGAAGGGGCTTACAAGACCATGAAGCCCTACAACTTCAACGCCTTTTTGGAGCCCTACACCCAGGTGTTTGAAGACGAGCCCATGAACGCCCGGCGCATGGGCCACGTGCTGCGCTACAAGACGGCATCCCAGCTGCGCTCCAACGTCATCGGCTACACCCAGCGGGGCCACGAGCCCACCGCCCAGGATGCCAGCTTTGCCTTTGAGGCCGCCCACATGGCCATCGAGCTATTGAAGAACGGCATCGGCAACGAGGTCATCGGCCGGCGCCACGGCCGGATCTTCCACATGCCCCTGGACAAGGCGCTGAAGATCAAGCCCCGTTTCAACCGCAAGCTCTACCAGTTGATTAATTCCCTGTAACCGTGGTGATATACCAAGCATGAAACGTTTTATTATTGCCCTGTTTTTGGCATTGTGCCTGGTGTCCGCGGCTGGCGCGGACAGCCAGGTGCAGGCGCCTGCCGTCTTCCATGCCCCCAGCGGCAGCAAAGCCCCCTTTATTCCCGTGGACACCCTGGCGGCATCCCCCTTTCAGGAGGAGGATGACCTGTTGTATGTGGACTTCATCAACGTGAAGGTGGGGGACGCCATCCTAATCCGCAGCGGCGGGGAATCCATGCTGGTGGATGGGGGCGCCCGGGGCAAGGAAGCGATGCTGGAGATGTTTTTTGAACAGGAAGGCATCACCGGCTTCACCTACTACATGAACACCCACTACCACGACGACCACACCGGCGCTGCCACCGCCCTGCTGCAAAAAGGCTATATCGCCCGTGAGGTTCTGGGCCGGCATCCCGTGGAATCAAAGAACCAGGACCTGCAAAACCTGGTTGCGGCGGCCGCCCGGCACGACATTCCCTATCGCCAAGTGGCGGCCAGGGACAGCGTCCAACTGGGCCGCGCGGTGATCACCTTCATCAATGACCCCAGGGAAATCAAGGGCAATGTGAACGCCACCTCCATGATGCTCCACATCCAGTTTGGCGCCCGCAGCATCCTGCTGCCGGCGGATGTCACCGGCGGCAGCCTCACCCATGTGGCGGAGTTGTACCCGGAATATATGGACGTGGACATCATGAAATCCCCCCACCACGGCATCAACCGCCTGCGGCACGAGTTTTTGCTCACTGCCAGCCCGGAGCTCTTCGTCATCACCAGCAACATGAAGGGCGGGCAAACCCTGGCCACCCAGCTGACCCGCAGCAAAATGCCCCATTATTTCATTTCCATGGGCACCGTCCGCTGCGCAACAAACGGGGAAACCTGGTACGTGGAGCAACTGAGATAACAGTAGTTATTTACCTTAGCCCCACAAAAAGAGGAACTGCACACAATCAGCAGTTCCTCTTTTGTTAAGACAGAACATGGGGTCCGGGGCCAATGGCCCCGGTCAGGGGTCTGGGGGTGAAACCCCCAGTATATCCCCCCGTTCCTAAAACAACGGCTCCCCCGTCATCTCTTCGGGAATCACAATCCCCATGGCCTTGAGCATGGTGGGGGCGATGTCGGCCAGGCGGCCGCCGCTGCGCAGGGTCTTGCCCCGGAAGGCTTCCCCGCAGGCGATGAAGGGGACGGGGTTGGTGGTGTGGGCGGTGAAGGGGGTGCCGGTGTCGTAGTCGATCATCTGGTCGGCGTTGCCGTGGTCGGCGGTGACAAAGACCTGGCCGCCCAGCTCCAGGATCCTGTCCACCAACAGCCCCACGTCCTTGTCCACCTCTTTCACGGCGGCTACGGCCGCGGGGATGACCCCGGTGTGGCCCACCATGTCGCAGTTGGCGAAGTTCAGGATCATCACGTCATACTGCTGGGCGTTGATGATGTCCAAGGCTTTTTCAGTCACCTCCGGGGCGGACATCTCGGGCTTTAGGTCAAAGGTGGCCACCTTGCTGGAGGGGATTAAGAAGCGGTCCTCCCCGGGGTTGGATTTTTCCACGCCGCCGTTGAAGAAGAAGGTGACGTGCGGGTATTTCTGGGTCTCGGCGATGCGCACCTGGGTTTTGCCCAGGCCCGAGAGGTATTCGCCCATGGTGTTCTGCAGGGTGCTGGGCGGGTTCACCACCTTCAGGCCTTTGAAGGTTTCATCGTACTGGGTCATGGTGACGTAGTTGAGGCTCAAAAACCCGGTGCCCCGCTCAAAGCTGGTGAAATCCTCCTGGATGAAGGCCCGGGTGATCTGGCGCATGCGGTCCGGGCGGAAGTTGAAGCAGATCATGCTGTCCCCGCGCTGGATGAGGCCGCGGGGCCGGTCCATGTCGTCGGTGAGGACGATGGGCTTCACGAACTCGTCGGTGATGCTGGCAGCATAGCTGTCCTGGACGGCTTTGACCGGGTCTTGCGCCTTGTGGCCGGTGCCCAGCACCATGGCGTCATAGCCCACTTTGACACGCTCCCAGATGTTGTCCCGGTCCATGCCCCAGTAGCGGCCCTGGATGCTGGCAATCTGGCCCAC
>DAITOE010000126.1:0-5705 GCA_036834245.1 Clostridia bacterium
AGGCAGGCGGAGGAGTCACGCGAAACGAGCGGGTCGAGGGAGCTCCTGCGACCGATGGCCCGCGACGATTGAGCTTGCGGGCGACCAGATACCGGGCTGGGGGTTTGGGGGATGAAATCCCCCAAGGTCTTTTCGTTCCCCCGTCCTACCTGGAATCCCCCAGGAAGAAGATGGCGACGGTGCCGGGGCCGGCGTGTGCGCCTATGATGGGTCCCAGGGTGAAGAACTCGACGCCCTTGATGTTCTTGAGGCCTTCTTTGACCAGACCGGCCAGGTATTCCGCATCCTCCAGGCAGTCCCCGTGGCTGATGAAGATGGTCTGCCCCTCCTTGGGGTTGGCCCGTTCCACCACTTTGTCTGCCAGGGCTTTGAGGGAGCGCTTGCGGCCGGTGGTCTTGTCCATGGGGATGAGCTTGCCGTCGAAATTGACGTGCATGATGGGCTTGATGCGCATCATGCTGCCCAGCAGGGCGGAGGTGCGGGAGACCCTGCCGCCGCGGAAGAGGAAGTTGAGGTCCTCCACAGTGAACCAGGAGTTGATGCGCTGGCGGTTGTTGACCAGCCACTGGACGGTCTCGTCCATGGACTTGCCCTCTTCCCGGAGCTTGAGCGCGTAGTGCACCAGCAGGGCTTCCCCGGCGGAGGCCAGGAGGGAATCCACCACGGCAATCTTGGCCTTGGGGTTCTTTTCCAGCACCATGTCCCGCGCGGTCTGGGCAGACTGGACAGTGCCGGAAATGCCGCTGGACAGGCCGATGTACAGCACCTGCTCGCCCTTGTTGGTGAGGTTTTCAAAGCTGGTGAAGGCGCTGTCCACGGTGACCTGGGCGGTGGTGGCCATTTTCTCCCCGCGCAGCTCCCGGTAGAAGTCCGCCAGGCTGGGCTCGTCCTGCACGTTGTACAGCTTCTCCACCCCGTCCATGCGGTAGGGCATGGGCAGAATCTCCAGCTTTTCATGGCGCTTGAAGAAATCCAGGGAAATATCCGAACCGACGTCCGTTACAATCCAGAATGACACAATACAATCCTCCTCATCTGATTTCGGCATCCGGGTTTTTCACTGGGATTGTACCCGGTTGTCCTGTGGTTTTCCAGGTTTTTTATTTTTCAAACAGGCGCAGGACATCGTCCTGGCTTAGTTTCTGGGGCATCTTCTCCCCGGGGGTGATCAGCCGGTCAAAGAGGCGGCGCTTGCGCCGGCCCATCTCCACCACCGCTTCCTCAATGGAGTTGCGGGTGATGAGGTGGATGATCTGGACGGTCTTGTCCTGGCCCAGGCGGTGGGCCCGGTCGTTGGCCTGGTCCTCGGCGGTGGGGTTCCACCAGGGGTCGTAGTGCAGCACCATGTCCGCACCGGTGAGGTTCAGGCCGGTGCCTCCGGCCTTCAAGGAAATGAGGAAGACGGGGTCCTGGCCCTGGTTGAAGCGCTCTGCCAGGGCCATGCGCTCCTGGGCTGAGGTTTCGCCGTCCAGATAGAGGCTGGGAATGCCGGCCTGGTCCAGGCGCTCCCGGATGATTTTGAGCATGGAGGTGAACTGGGAGAAGAGCAGTACCCGCCGCCCACTTTTGAGGGCGTCGGGGAGCACGTCCATGAGCAACTCCAGCTTGGCAGATTCGCCGGTGTAATCCTCCATGGACAGGAGGGGGTGGCAGCAGATCTGGCGCATGAGGGTGATGGCGGAGAGCACCTCGATGCGGCTGCCGTCCAGGCCTTTCTTTGCCATGAGCTCGTTGACCCAGCTGCGGCTTTTAAGCAGGGCGGCCTGATAGATCCTGCGCTGATCGGGCCCCATCTCGCAATACATGGTGCTGCTGTATTTGTCCGGGAGCTCCGCCATGACATCGGCCTTGAGCCGGCGCATCATGAAGGGGCGGATGCGCAGGCGCAGCTCCTCTGCATGGCGGCCGTCCTCGTAGCGCCGGATGAACTCCCGGGCGGAATACAGGTAGCCGGGCAGCACAAAATCAAAGAGGGACCACAGCTCCGTCACGTTGTTTTCCATGGGGGTGCCGGTTAAGGCCAGGCGGGTGTGGGCGTTGATGCGCTTGGTGGTACGCGCAGTCTGGCTGGTGAAGTTTTTGATGTTCTGGGCCTCGTCCAGCACCGCAAAGCGGAAGCGCACGCCCTCGTACAGGGCGATGTCCTGGCGCAGGAGGGGATAGCTGGTGATGAGGACATCGTTGCCGGCATCCCCCAGGGCCTCTGCAATCATCCGCTCACGCAGGGGCCTGCTGCCGGTGATGACGGTGGCGTTGAGCCGGGGGGCGAAGCGCTCAATCTCGGACTGCCAATTGTACAACAGGGTGGTGGGGGCCACGATGAGGCTGGGCAGGCGCATGGGCTCGCTGCGGGCAAAATACTCGATGGCTGCAATCATCTGCACGGTTTTGCCCAGGCCCATCTCATCCGCCAGGATACCCCCCATGCCCAGGATGTTCAGCGCACAGATCCAGCGGAAGCCCCGGAGCTGGTAATCAAAGAGGCCCTCCACCGGGCTTTTGATGTGGGCCGGGTCCAGGGCCACGGCGGCCTTCACCCCTTCGTCCTGGGTGACGGGCAGGCCGGCTTTTTCGATGAGGGCGGCCAGGTAATGGGCCCGCATGGCGGGCAGGTCCCGCTCCTCCCGCTGGGGCACCAGGCTTTCCAGGTAGGCATCCGCCAGTGCCTGCCACTCCCTGGCATCATCCAGGGTGATGAAGGCGCCGTTTTTGTAGCGGAAATACTTCCTGCGCTTGGACAGGGCCTGGAGGAGGGGCAGCAGTTCATCGGTGAACTGGCCGTCGTCGGCCAATTCCAGGCTGATGCGGCCGGAGCGCATGCGCATGTGGGCGCTGAGCTGGGGTGCCCGGGGGGTGAGCTGGCGGAAGGCCTGGCTTAAGTAGACCTCCCCCGCCCGGTGAAGCTCTGACACGCCCTTCATGAGAAACTCGAAGATGAGATCGGTGTTTTGCAGGTCGGCCCGGCCGGTGCGCGCCCGGAAGCCGTACTGGGCCAGCAGGTCCATGACCCGGCGCTCCCCCGCGGCATCCCGAAGGAGGTAGGCAGGCAGGTTCTGCCCGTGGAGGAAGGGGTCGGCCTCCAGATCACCGTAGGCAAAGACCACCCGGGCGGCGATGCCGCTGCCCTCCTGGTCCAGGTAGATTTTGGCTTTCAGGGGGTATTTCAGCAGGCGCTCCTGCAGCTCCTCCTCCATCACCACGGCGTGGCTGCGCTGCAGGAAGGGCAGCAGCTCTGCAAAGACCCGGGGGGTCTGGGAGCGGGAGAAGCGGATGACAAACTCCTCCTCCGGGGCGGCCTGGGGCAGGGTGCGCAGCAGCATGGCATCGTCCCGGTCCAGGCTGATCACCTGCTGGCCCATCAGGGCAAACTCCCCTTCCGGCACCAGAGGGCTGACCGCTTCCTGCCAGCTGCCAAAGAGCACCACCCCCCGGATGTCATAGCCCATGCGGAACAGGAGGGGCAGGCTGGCCGGCTGGATGCCCTGCTGGGCGATCTCCTGGCGGTCCTCCAGCACCAGCACAAAGTCCATGCCGGACAGGGCGTGGAGCACCAGCTGGAACATGCCCCCGGTTAAGGGGATGTCCCGCCGCTGCATGCCGGTGAGGCCCTGGCGGGCCTCCTCCAGGGTGTCCACATGGGCCTGAAGCAGGTTGCACAGGGCGTGGGAGCCCTTGTCCAGGCGCATCCAGGCAGGGGAATAGGTGAAGTTTTTGCTGATTTGAAAGGGCTGGCGCTCCGCCATGGCCTGGAGGAAGGCGGGCAGGTCCCTGATGTAGCTGAGGCGGCCTTCGCCGGCTTTTAAGCTGATGGTGCGCAGGTCCCCCTTGATGCGGAGGAAGGGCAGCAGCGTGATGACGCCGCTTTCGGGCAGCACGTTCTGCGCTGCATCCAGCAGGGCCTGGCTGTTGGTCTCCAGGGTCAGTTCATCCATGCCGCCCCATCCCTCCTTTTGTGATTGTAAAGCTTCCGGTCACGCAAACAGCCACAGGCTCAGGGCCATGATGGCCATGCCCAGCACCAGGCCGTACATGCTGTAATGATGCTCGCCATAGAGCTGGGCACTGGGGAGCAGCTCGTCCAGGGAGATGAAGATCATGATGCCGGCGGTGCCCGCAAACAGCACCCCCTGCAGGGCCACCGTCATGAAGGGCTTCAATATCAAAAAGGCGATGAGGGCGCCCAGGGGCTCGGACAGGCCGGCCAGCAGGGAATAGCGCATGGCGATGCGGCGGCTGCCGGTGGCGTAGAAGATGGGCATGGAAATGGAAATGCCCTCGGGGATGTTGTGGATGGCGATGGCGGCGATGATGGGGATGGCCAGGCGCAGGGACTGGGTGGCGGACACAAAGGCCGCCATGCCCTCGGGGAAGTTGTGGATGGCGATGGCCATGGCGGTGAGCAGGCCGGTGCGCTTCAGGCGCTGATCCTGCTCCTGATGGGGGCGCACAGGGCAGACCATCTCGTGGGGGTTTTCCTCGCAGGGGATCATTTTGTCGATTACCGCGATGAGGAGGATGCCGCCAAAAAAGGCGATGAGGGAATACAAAAGCCCCTGTTTGTCGCCGTGGATGCTGGCGATCATCGCCCGGGATTCCGGCAGCATTTCCACCAGGGACACATAAATCATCACGCCGGCGGACAGCCCCAGGCTGACTGCCAGCACCCTGCGGTCCACCGTCTTGGCAAAAAACACCATGGCGCCGCCAATGCCGGTGGACAGGCCAGCCAGCAGGGTGAACAGAAAGGCTTCCAACACGTTTGTCATTGATTCCAAAGCCATGCTCCCAAATGCAGTCGAAAAAGAAAACGGGTTAAGGGTTCAGCGCTGCAGCCAGGCCGGGCAGGGCCGCCTCAAAGGCCAGGCCAAAGCGGGGCTCCCCGCCGTAGCGCGCGGTATGGTAGAGGGCATTGTCCAGAAAATCACAGGCGGTTTCGCAGGCCGCAGGCAGCGCCCAGCCCTTTTGCAGGGCTGCGATGATGCTGGCAGCCAGCAGGTCCCCCGTGCCGGGATAGCTGCCGGGATAGCGCTTCCGGAAGGTGGTGTAGGGGGCCTGGCCTTCCCCCGCCGCCATAATCCCCAGCCGGTCCTCCCCCGCTGTCAGCCCGGTGAGCACCACCTGTTTGGCCCCCAGGGACAGCAGTTCATTGGCGCCGGGCCCCGGGGGCTCCTCCCCCGGGGTGAGGGGCTGGCCCAGCAGCAGGGCGGCCTCCGTGCGGTTGGGGAAGATGACATCCGCCCGGGCGCACAGCCGCCGGAAGGCCTGGATGAGGTCCTCCCCGCAGAAGGTGTAGCGCCGGCCGTGGTCCCCCATGACCGGGTCGATATACAGTGTACCCCCGGGACGCAGCAGGCCGGGGAGGGCCTCCTCCATGAGGGCCAGCTGCTGTGGGCTGGCCACATAGGACAGATAGGCGGCATCAAACTGCAGCCCCAGGCGTTGCCAGTGGGCCAGGGCCTGGGCCATGTCTGCTGTCATGTCCAGGCGGTGCACCGGGCCAAAGCCCCCGGTGTGGGTGCTGAAATATGCCGTGGGCAAAAAGCCCGTGCTGCAGCCGGACAGAGCCAGTACCGGCAGCACAACCAGCGCGGAGCAGCGCCCCACGCCGGAAATATCCGTCACCACAAGGAGGCTGCCTTGCGGCGTTATCTGCTGCGCCAAGGGAATCAGACCGCGCGTTCCTTCCCGATGAAGCTGATGTTGAG
>DAITOE010000127.1:0-5701 GCA_036834245.1 Clostridia bacterium
TCCTCCTGGCCCTGCTGCTGACGGCCACAGCCCAGGCAGCGGGCCTGTCCCGGGAGAAGGCCTTTGACATCATCTACCAGACCATCCTGGAGCGGACCGGCATTACCCAGGAGGAGCTGGTCATCGAAAAAGAGGAGCGGGACCCCTGGGGGGACGGCTTCTGGTATGTGGAGTTGCGCCAGAAGGCGTATGAGGGCACCACGGGCCTTATTAAGATCCAGATCAACCCAACAGGCGGCGTGGCCGGCTTCAAGGGCCCCGTCCCCACCTGGCAGGCGGACCTGGAAGCCCAGGTGGACAAAACGGCCCGGCTGCTCCGCAACAACCGGGCGGGCTTCTCGATTCAGGACATGGCACATCTGTACCAGGAGATGGCCCCCTTCATGGCGTCCCTGGAGCGGTTCAGGGAGGAGCAGCAGGCGAAGGACCGCAAGCTCTCCGGCATGATGCAGGCCATGTTCGCCTTCAAACAGCCCATGGGCCTGCCCGGCCCCGAGGCGGTGCTGGAGGAGGCAGCCCTTAAGGCAGCCCGGGCCGCTATCCTGAATATGGAGGAGTGGACACAGGAGCGCCTGGACAAGTTTCCCCTGTTCATTTCGGTTTATTACCAGTCCCAGCAGCAGGGCAAGGCCATCTACCAGTTCATCTTTTCCCGGCAGGGCACCCAGCCCCCCGGTGACGCCGGCGAAACCGCCTGGGAAGCCTATGAGAAGGGCTACCTCAAGGACCTGGCCGCCCTCTACGGCGGGGATGAGATGAAGGCCCCCCGGTTTGTGTCTGTCAAGCTGGATGCTGGCACCGGGGAGCCGGTGGAAGCCCCCTATACCAGCTATTATGGCCCCGGATATGAAGGGGATTTGGAAACCATCCGTTGATATTATACTGGACTCAATCATTAACGCTTCCATGAGCCGGCCCTTTTTCGCCTCCGCGTTGCTTCGTTCAGTCGGCGTAGGCTACGACTACGCCTCCTTCACTCAGCTTAGCGGAGACAAAAAATTGCTCGGCCCATGAGTGCGTTCATTCATTCGTCCAGTATTAACCGACAACACAAAAACAGGCAGCCTGGACATCATGCCCGGCTGCCTGTTTCATTGAATCCACAATGAATTACTTCACAATTTTCCTCGCTTCCAAATAGAAGCGTTTCTCATTGGCCTCCCCCATGGAGAAGGTTTTCCGGGGCAGGCGCCCATCCCGCACCACCGTGGGGAAGAGCTGGTCCTTGGGGAAGTCCGGCATCAGGATGCCCACCGCCCCTTCCTTGTCCACAATCTCATGGAGGGCTTCATCCCCGTGGACATAGTCCAGGGTGAAGCCAGCATGGTCCAGGGCTTCCTGCACGGCATCAATCACCAGGCGGCCTTTCGCCCCGGGCAGGGCCAGGGGGATGTTCTTCCCGTCTGCCACCAGGGTGATGTCCGGGGCCTCCTGGCTGACCACGGGCTCAAGGCCCGCCAGAGCATCCTCCACCGCCTGCTGGCTGCTGCCAAAGACTACCCGGTGGATGGGCTCAAACACCATGGCCGGGCTGTGAAGGTTGGTCAACTCCACCGTGGCAAAGCGGGCGGGATGGCTCTCCCACTCCTCCGGGCTGAGGCTGCCCTTGACCCGCATCCAGTTGGCCTTGGCGGCGGCCAGGGAATGGTTGCCGTCCCCCACGGCATACAGGGGGGTTTGCGCCGGCAGGGCGGCTTTCAGGGCGGTGAGGGTTGATGAAAGCATCTCCTGGGCAGGTCCCGGGCCGATGTGCCAGCCCCGGATGCGGCCGCCCTGCATCAGCAGCTCCAGGTCGTACAGCAGCTGAAAATCCTCCGTCATGGCGGCCAGACGGTTCAGCAGCTGGTCCTCCCGGTCGTCCACCACCAGCAGCACATGGGACAGCTCGATGGCGGACTGCATCCGCAGTTTGATCCGGGGCGGGATCCGGGACATCACCGTTTGCTCCGTGGCTCGGATTAAGGAGCGGCTGCCGGCCAGATATTCATACTCCTCCAGATCCACCGTCACCACCAGGCCCAGGCGGGTGCCGGACTGGGTCTGCCGCTCCACCAGGATGATGCCGGGGGGCAACTCATCAAACAGATCCCGGGCCAGGTAGTCATTCATGGCTGCGATGGCCTTACGGTTCAACTCCTCCGTGCGGTCCAGGAAGGCCTCGGGGATGATCAGCCGCAGGGTGGACGGCCGGGTGCCGATCTGCCGGTCCGCCTCCTGCCAGATCTCCGGCTGGGAGGTGTACTGGTCGCAGGCGATGATGGGCCAGAAATGGTTCAGGTGCTCCTTGCGGGGCAACAGGAAGCTGGCGGGCCGGATGCCCAGGGGGGTCCAATCAATCATGGGGCTCGTCTCTCCTTTAGTTGGCATTGACAGGAAGGCGGGCTTCCTTTGGGGATGATACCTCCGCCCGGGGCAGCCATCCCTGCGCCTTCAGGTACTGCACCGACTGGCGCAGGGATTCCTTGGTCTTGGTCTCCACCACCACGGTGGCCCGGGCCTGACCGGCCATCTCCAGGCGCTCCCTGATGGGGATGACCCCGGTGCCCAGGGCCTGGTGGTTGATCTTGTCCCAGCCGTCATGCAGGTGCATGTGCACCAGCCGGTCCTGATGCTGCCGGATGAAGGCCAGGTCCTGGTTGCGGGTGGCGTGGTCGTGGCCGGTGTCCAGGCACAGGCCGAAGGCGGGGGAGGACAGGAGCAGCTGGATGGCCGACAGCTCATAGTGCTCCCACAGGGTGGTGTTTTCAATGGCGATGCGCACATCGCTTCCGGCCACTGCCTGTGTGACCGCATCCCGGAAGGCCCGCACATTTTCCCGGAAGAAGCCGGGGTATTCCTGGTAAATGAAGTGCTTGCCCCCCGGCAGGTTCACGATGTTGCCCCGGGGGATGTGCATGTTGATGACGGGCATCCCGGCCTCCCTGGCCAGGTCAATGGCTTCCAGCATGGTGCGCAGGTAGGCCGCCCGCACATGGGGGTTGATGTCGAAGGGGTCAAAGCGGTCGTCCACGTGGAGGGTGAAGAAGATGCCCCGTTCCCCGGCCATGTCCTTCAGGGGCAGGCCTTCCAACACATCAAGGGAGCAGGTGGGGAAATTGCTGTTGAGTTCCACAAAGGAAAGCCCCTCCTTTACGCACAGGTCAACCGCTTCCTCGACGCTTGCGGTTTCCAGCAGAAAGGGCAGGCCAAACTGAATCCCGGCTTCCCTCATTCCCGGGCTCCCTTTTCCTGGGGAACGGAGTGGTGGTAGATCACCCGCACCTTCAGGATGTCCGGCTGGGCAGCCAATTGCGTGGTGAAGTCCTTGTGCACCTCGATGCCCACGTCAAAGATGGCCATGGCGGCGTCCCCCCGGCTGGCGGACACCATCTGATCGATGTTGATGCCGGCCTCCCCGAACAGGGTGGTCACCTTGCTCAAGATCCCCGGCACGTTCTTGTGCAGCACGATGATCCGGCTCAGGCGGGACACCTTGCCCAGGGTGATGTTTGGAAAGTTGACGGAATTGGTGATGTTGCCGTTGTTCAGGTAGTCCTGGGCCTGCTTCACCGCCATGATGGCGCAGTTCTCTTCGCTTTCTTCAGTGGCGGCCCCCAGGTGGGGCAGGATGATGGTGTTGGGGAAGCCCATCACCTTTTCGTTGGCAAAATCCGTCACATAGCGCTTCACCTTGCCGCTGGCCAGGGCCTGGCCCAGGGCTTCCTCGTCCACCAGCAGGTCCCTGGCGAAGTTCAGCAGCACCGCCCCTTCCTTGAAGTGGCTGATGCGCTCCTGGTTGAACATGCCGCGGGTTTTGTCAATCAGGGGCACGTGCAGGCTGATGTAGTCGCACTGGGCCAGCAGGTCGTTGAGCTGGGGCACCATGTGCACCTGCCTGGACAGCTTCAGGGCATACTCCACGGACATGAAGGGGTCGTGGCCCAGCACCTCCATCCCCAGGCTGACGGCGTCGTTGGCCACCAGGTGGCCCACAGCACCCAGGCCCACCACCCCCAGGCGCTTGCCCCGGATCTCCGTGCCGGAGAAAGCCTTCTTGTGTTTTTCAGCCAGGTCGGACAGCCCGGGATCCGGTTTCTGGGCCCTGAGCCAGTTGGCGCCGTCCAGCACCCCCCGGGAGGCCAGCAGCATCCCGGCCACCACCAGCTCCGCCACCGCGTTGGCATTGCCCCCCGGCGCGTTGAAGACCACCACCCCCTGGTCAGTGGCCCGGCCCAGGGGGATGTTGTTCACCCCGGCCCCGGCCCGGGCGATGGCCCGGAGGCGCTCCGGCAGCGCTGTTTCCAGCAGGTTTTTGGAGCGCACCAGCCACAGGTCCGCGTCGTTGATGTCCTCCGTCATGCTGAAATTGTCGCCAAATTCCTGCAGGCCTTTTTCTGAGATGTCATTGAGGAGGATCACTTTTCGTTGTTTCAGCATGGCTGCTTCCTTTCAAAGTCCTTGATGTATTCAATCAGGGCTGCCACCCCCTCAAGGGGCATGGCGTTATAGAGGCTGGCCCGCATGCCCCCCACGGTGCGGTAGCCCTTCAGGCCGATGAGGCCCTGCTGGGTGGCGCCTGCCACAAAGGCGGCGTCCTTTTCCTTGTCCCCGGTGGTGAACACCACGTTCATCAGGGAGCGGCTGTCCTGCTGCACCGGGGTTTTGAACAAGCTGCTCTCATCCAGGGCCTGATACAGCAGGGCCGCCTTGGCCTCGTTGCGCGCCTGTGCGCCTGCCAGGCCGCCGTGTTTGATCAGCCATTTCATCACCTTGCCGGTGATGTAGATGGCGTAGGCCGGCGGGGTGTTGTGCATGGAGCCCCCCTTGATGTGGGTGTCGTAGTGCAGCATCAGGGGCACCCCGGGGTCCAGCTCCTCCTTCACCAGGTCCTTCCGGACAATCACCACGGTCAGCCCCGCCGGGCCGATGTTCTTTTGCGCCCCGGCGTAGATGAGGCCGTAGCGGGGGATGTCGATGGGCCGGGAAAAGAAGCAGGAGGACATGTCGCTCACCAGAGGGACGCCCCCGGTGTCCGGCAGGCTGTGGTACTGGGTGCCGTAGATGGTGTTGTTTTCACACAGGTGCACATAGTCAATCCCGTCCCGCAAGGGCAGGTTTTGAAGGCTGGGAATCCGGTCAAAGCCGGTGTCTTCGCTGGTGGCCAGCGCATGGACATCGGTGTAGCGGGCGGCTTCCTTGGCCGCCTTCTCCGCCCAGACGCCGGTGATGATATAGTCCGCCCTGCCCTTTTTGCTCAGGTTCATGGGAGCCATGGCAAACTGCAGGGTGGCCCCGCCCTGGAGGAAGAGGACGGCGTAGTCTTCCGGGATCCCGGCCAGGGTCCGGATGTCCGCCTCCGCCTCCTGAATGATCTGGTCAAAGGCAGCGCTTCTGTGGCTCATCTCCATCACGGACATGCCGCTGCCGCGGTAATCCAGCATTTCTGCCGCGGCCTCCCGCAGCACCTCCTCCGGCAAGGTGGCGGGCCCGGCATAAAAATTATACGTTCTTCCCATGGGCATTTCCCTTTCATGGCAGTTGTGGGCATGGTTTTGTTGCACTCCTATCATACCCGGATTGCGCCTTCTTCCCCTTTGTGCACAGGAAAAAACCACCCTTCAAAATGGGTGGCTTTCATGTGATCTTCCGTTTGCTTCAGCCTACGATCTCCCCGGTGGTGGACAGGGTGATCACCTCATAGGGGATGGTCTTGCCGCAGACC
>DAITOE010000128.1:0-5612 GCA_036834245.1 Clostridia bacterium
GCCATCTTCCTGGCCATCCTGGCCACCCTGCCCACCCTGCTGTCCGTCTGGCAGAACGTCCGCATCCCCTTCGCAGCCTCTTCCATGCTCATCGCTGTGTCCGTTTCCCTGGAAACCATGCGTCAGGTGGAAGCACAGCTGGTGATGCGCAACTACAAGGGCTTCTTATAAGCCCCAGGGGGGTAGTATGAACGTCATTTTCTTAGGACCGCCCGGCGTGGGCAAAGGCACCCATGCCAAACTGCTGCAGGAGGAACTGAAGATTCCCCAGATTTCCACCGGGGACATGTTCAGAAGCCACATCAAAAAGGCCACGCCCCTGGGGCAGCAGGCCAAGCAGCACCTGGACGCCGGGGAGTTGGTGCCGGACGAACTGGTCATCGACATGGTGAAGGACCGCCTCCAGTATCCCGACTGCAAAAGCGGCTTCATCCTGGACGGCTTCCCGCGCACCATTCCCCAGGCCCAGGCCCTGGCCCAGTTCACCAGGATCGACGCGGTGATCAACCTGGTGGCCTCCCACGAAACCATCCTGTCCCACCTCTCCGGCCGCCGGGTCTGCAAGGAATGCGGCAGCACCTACCACATCCGGCGCCTGGCAGGCAGCACCACCTGCGAAGCCTGCGGCGGGCCCCTGATCCACCGGGAGGACGACCAGCCCGCCACCATCCTGCACCGCCTGGAGGTCTACGAGGCCCAGACGGCGCCCCTGATCGCCCACTACCGGGCGGAAGGGCTGCTCACGGATGTGTCGGCCGAGGAGAGCATTGAAGAAGACTACCAGCTCATCAGAAAGGCCCTGGGGCTGACGGCATGATTTCCATCAAAAATCCCGCGCAGATTGAAAAAATGCGCGAGGCCGGCAAGCTGCTCCACGAGGTGATGTGCAAGCTGCGGGAGGTGGTGAGGCCGGGGGAAACCACGGCCGCCATCGACGCCTACGCGGAGGAACTGATCCACCGGGCCGGCGCCATCCCCTCCTTTCTGAACTACCGGGGCTTCCCGGCCAGCATCTGCACCAGCCTGGACGATGCGGTGGTGCACGGCATCCCCACGGACAGCGATGTCCTTGCGGAAGGCAGCATCCTGAGCATCGACTGCGGGCTGATCCTGGACGGCTGGCATGCGGACAGCGCCTTTACCGTGGGGGTGGGCACCATCACCCCCCAGCTGCAAAAGCTGATTGAGGTCACCGAGGAATGCTTCTTCGCCGGCGTGAAAGCGGCGGTGAACGGCGGCAGGGTGGGGGACATCGGCCACGCGGTCCAGACCCTGGCAGAGGCCTACGGCTACGGCGTCATCCGGGACCTCACCGGCCACGGCATCGGCCGCAGCATGCACGAGGACCCTTCCGTCCCCAATTTCGGGGAGCCCGGGCGCGGCGCACGCCTCCGCCCCGGCATGACCATCGCGGTGGAACCCATGATTGCCATGGGCAACTGGCAGGTCAGGGAGATGGAGGACGGCTGGACCATCAAAACGGTGGACGGCTCGCCCTGTGCCCACTACGAGCACACCATCGCGGTGAACGAGGAAGGCTATCCCGAGGTGCTGACCCTGCCTGGCTTCACCTGGGAGTGAAAACAGCATGAAGCCGGAATTGCGCAGCGGCATTGCCGCGATTTCCCTGAAAGGGCGTGACAAGGGCAGAGTCTTTGTGGTACTATGTCAAGTGGACGCTGATTTTGTGCTCGTCGCCAATGGCGGTCTTCGTCCGCTTTCGCGCCCCAAGAAAAAGCGCAGAAAGCACCTGCGGGCCCTGGGGCATGAGTTGCCCGGCCTGGGCGTCCGGTATGAAGCCAGCACCCTGACGGACCATGAGATACGCATGTTCTTGAAGCCCCTGCAAGACCCTACCCCTACCAACCCCGCCTAAAGGAGGCAAACAGTTGTCCAAAAGCGACGTCATTGAAATTGAAGGCAAGGTGGTCGAAGCTCTGCCCAACGCCATGTTCACCGTGGAACTGCCCAACGGGCACCAGATCATGGCGCACATCTCCGGCAAAATGCGCATGAACTTCATCCGCATCTACCCCGGGGACCGGGTCACCATCGAGCTGTCCCCCTATGACCTGACACGAGGCCGCATTACCTGGCGCAGCAAGAACTGAGCCAAACTGAGGAGGTATTCCCATGAAAGTCCGTCCATCCGTCAAAACGATTTGCGAGAAATGCAAGATCATCCGCCGCAAAGGCCGCGTGATGGTCATCTGCGAAAACCCCAAGCACAAGCAACGGCAAGGCTGAGGGGTTCCTCTTTGGCATGGTCCGCTGTGCGGGCGGCTGCCTGAAAGCATTTTCAGGACCGCGCGGCGCCATCATACATCTGGTACAACCAGGCTTTTAAGCTACAAGCAGTAATTTTTGGAGGTGTTTCCAGCACATGGCACGTATAGCAGGCGTTGACTTACCAAGAGACAAACGCATTGAAACCGGCCTGACATACATCTTTGGCATCGGGCCGACCACCAGCAAGAAAATTCTTGCGGAAACCGAAATCAGCCCCGACATCCGTGTCCGGGACCTGAGTGAGAACGACATCAGCAAGCTGCGTGAGTACATCGAGCACCACGTGAAGGTGGAAGGCGATCTGCGCCGCGAAATCTCCATGGATGTCAAACGCCTGGTGGAAATCGGTTCCTACCGCGGGATCCGCCATCGCCGCAGCCTGCCTGTGCGGGGGCAAAACACCAAGCAGAACGCGCGCACCCGCAAGGGCCCCAAGCGCCAGGTCACCGGCAAGAAGCGGCAACAGAAATAAGGCAACCCATTAAGCGGTTTGGAGGAGAAGAATGGCAAAACCATCTCTTAAGAAAGTATCCCGCAGGCGCCGTGAGAAAAAGCTCGTTGAGCGCGGTGTCGTGCATATTCAGTCATCTTTTAACAACACCATCGTGACCATCACGGACACCATGGGCAATGCCCTGTCCTGGGCAAGTGCCGGCGGCATGGGCTTCCGCGGCAACAAGAAGTCCACCCCCTTTGCTGCCCAGATGGCCGCAGAAACAGCTGCACGGGCAGCCGCCGAATTCGGGCTGCGCACCGTGGATGTGCTGGTGAAGGGCCCGGGCAGCGGGCGCGAAGCCGCCATCCGTTCCCTGCAGACGGCCGGCCTGGAGGTCACCATGATCAAGGACGTGACCCCCATTCCCCACAACGGCTGCCGCCCGCCCAAGCGCAGAAGAGTGTAAGAAGGAGAAACCCACATGGCAAGAAATACCGGCTCCGTATGCCGTATGTGCCGTCGTGAGGGCACCAAGCTGTTTTTGAAAGGCGAGAAGTGCTTCTCACAGAAATGCGCCCTGGCAAAGCGCCCCACCCCTCCTGGCCAGCACGGCCAGGCCCGCCAGCGCAAAATGAGCGAGTACGGCACCCAGCTGCGTGAAAAGCAGAAGGCCCGCCGCGCCTATGGCATGCTGGAAACCCAGTTCCACCGCACCTACCAGAAGGCCCTGAAGATGAAGGGCGTGTCCGGCGAGAACCTCCTGCAGCTGCTGGAGCGCCGCCTGGACAACGTGGTCTACCGCGCCGGCCTGGCCGCCTCCCGTGCCCAGGCCCGCCAGCTGGTCAACCACGGCCATTTCCTGGTGAACGGCCAGAAGGTGGACATCCCCTCCTACACCATCAAGCAGGGTGACGTCATCTCCGTGGGCGCCTCCAGCCGGGACATGGACCTGTTCAAGGCCATCCGGGAAGGCAGCGCCCGTATCCTGCCCAAGTGGCTCAATGTGAACTTTGACGAGCTGAAGGCCACTGTGGACAGTCTGCCCGAGCGCAGCGATGTGGACTTTGCGCTGCAGGAGAACATGATCATCGAGTACTACTCCCGCTAAAGTTCCTGTTTTTAACGACTGACAACGAGATAAGCAGGAGGGAACGCCATTGATCACTGAATCTGTCAGCCCGCGCATCGAGCGCATCGAGAAAAAAGAGAACGAGTTCCACGGCCGCTTCGTGGTGGAGCCCCTGGAACGGGGCTTCGGCCACACCCTGGGCAATGCCCTGCGCCGCAGCCTGCTCAGCAGCCTGCCCGGCGCCGCTGTCACCAGCGTGCAGATTGAAGGCGTGCAACACGAGTTCTCCACCATCCCCGGCGTCAAGGAAGACGTGACGGAGATCATCCTGAACCTGAAAGAGCTGTCCGTCCGCCTGCTGGCGGACCTGACCAAGCAGGTGGAGATCATCGCAGAAGGCCCCGGCGCAGTCACCGCTGCGGACATCCGCGTGGACAGCGAGGTGGAGGTGGTCAACCCCGACCTGCACATCGCCACCCTGTCCGAGGGCACCAAGCTGCACATGACCCTCACCATCGAGCACGGCTTTGGCTATGTCTCCGCCGAGCGCAGCAAGCCCGCCGAGCTGCCCATCATCGGCATGATCCCCATCGATGCCATCTTCACGCCCATTCGCAAGGTGCAGTACTCCGTGGAGGACACCCGCGTGGGCCAGATCACCGACTATGACAAGCTGGTGCTGGACGTGTGGACTAACGGCTCCGTCACCCCGGAGGAGGCCATCGGCATGGCCAGCAAGATCCTTGTGAACCAGCTGTCCATCTTCACCAGCCTCACCGACCAGCCCCTCACCCTCCCTGAAGAGGAGGAGGAGAGCGAGCTGGGCAGCAAGACGGCGGAAATGACCATCGACGAATTGGATCTGTCCGTCCGCGCCTTCAACTGCTTAAAGCGCGCCGGCATCAACACGGTGTCGGAGCTGGTGCAGAAAACCCAGGAAGACATGATGAAGGTGCGCAACCTGGGCAAGAAGAGCCTGGAAGAAGTCGAGCATAAGCTGGGGCTTTTGGGCCTGGCTCTGCGCTCCAACGAAGAATAAGCAAGCCCCAGTGGCCTAAGGAGGAAACCCAACATGGCACAGCAACGCAAGCTTGGCCTGTCTGCCGACAAGCGCAAGGCGCTCATCCGCAACCAAGTCACCCAACTGCTTTGGCACGGCCGCATTGAAACCAGCCTGGCCCGGGCCAAGGAAGTCCGCCGCGTCGCGGAAAAAATGGTGACCCTGGCGGTGCGTGAGCACGACAACACCGTCAACACCACCAAGGAATTCCACAACGAGAAGGGTCAGATCGTCACCATCGACGTGGTGAACGATGCCGCCAGCAAACTCCACGCCCGCCGGCTGATGCTGGCCTATCTGTACAACGTGCCGGAGCCCCGCAAGGACGACGAGAGCCGCACCGAGTTCAGGGAGCGCACAAAGGACGTGAAGCATCCCGTCATCGAGAAGCTTTTCCGGGAGTACGGCCCCAAGTACCGCAAGCGCAACGAAGAAAAGAACGCTGCCGGCGGCTACACCCGCATCTACAAGCTGGGCCCCCGCCGGGGCGATGCCTCTGAGCGGGTGCTCATCGAGATGGTGTAAGCCACAGGGCTGCAACATCCCGTCTGTTCACAGATGAAACCGGTGCCAACAGGTGCCGGTTTTTTTACTGCGCCAATCCGGCTGAGGTTCCACTATATGCCTGTATTTTACAAAGATGTTACAAATTATTAATGAACTTTGAGATAATCGTGCTATAATAGCCCTGGTGCCCCGCTGGTACTAAACACACGAGTTAATGCACTCATGGACCGAGGATTTTTGATGGCTCTGCT
>DAITOE010000129.1:0-5603 GCA_036834245.1 Clostridia bacterium
TCCAATAGCTTGTGGTGCACCGTGAAGGGCTGGCCCCCGGTTTCCACCTCGGCCTGCACCTCATAGCGCCACTGTCCGTCGCTTTTATGCGTGGTGATGTAGATGCCGTCCCTGACAAAATGGCAGGGGTTTTTCACCACCAGGTGAACCGGGCGGTAGATCCCGGCCCCGGTGTACCAGCGGGCGCTGGGGAAGCGGGCATCCACCTTCACCAGCAGGGTGTTTTCTGTTTCCGGGTCCAGGTGCTCTGTGATGTCCAGTTCAAAGGCGGTGAAGCCGTATTTCCATTCCCCGGCCTTGTGGCCGTTGACGAAAACGGTGGCGTTCATGTACACGCTGTCAAACTGCAGGAACACCCGCCGGCCCGCCTTCAGAAAGGGCGCCTCAAGGCTTCGCCGGTACCAGCCCACCGCGCTCTGGTACCATTGCGCTGGCTCATCAATCTGCCAGTCATGGGGCAGGATCACAGGGGCAAAGCAGTCCGGCTCCCCCAGGGAGAAAGCCCAGCCCTCATTCAGACGGATCTTCATCAAAGCCCTCCTTTGCAGCGGCGGCATGGCAGTTTTGTCAATTCCTTTTGATTATAGCACGCCTCCGGGCGCAGCTGCCTTCTGGAGCAATAAAAACAAAAGCGGAAGGAGGTGTCATACCCCCTTCCCTCAGAATGAAGTCAAACCATAATAAAGGGGAGTTTCAGAGGGCGCAGCCCTCTGACTGGAATCGTATCGCCCGGCTCCGCCGGGCGGGCGGGGCGAATTGCGAAGCAATTCATTCATCGCATTTTTACCGGCCGGGAGTGAAGCGACCAGGTAAAAATGCCCGTTCCTCCTAATCGACAAAGTGTCCGCAGACACTTTGTCGACAATCAAGAGGGAAGGAGGCGTTATGCCCCCTTCCCTTGTCAATCCCGGGTTTACTCGTAATATTTCTCGTAGGCTGCCTGGCGCTCGTCGATGATGGCCTGGCCGCCGGAGGAGAGGTAGTCGTCCATGCCGGCGTCATACACGGCGTCAAACTGGTCTGCCGGGGCCACCACGGACTGGGTTAAGAAGGTGTCCCGTTTGTTGGGCAGGGAGGTGTTCATGCCGTCCTCGGCTTCAATCCGGCCCACGGCAAAATTCTTGCCGTAGCGGGCATCCTTGCTGGACAGCTCGAAGGCCTTCTCGATGTAGCGGGCGTCCACCGTGGCATAGCCCAGGGCGACAGACAGCACGTTCAGTTCGGGATCCCCGGTGTCCAGGCCGTTGATGGTGATGGTGTAGTCGATGTTGTTGAGGCTGTTCATGATCTTCTCGCCCTGCACCGCCAGGGTCTTGATGGCCCCGTTGTCCAGCACCTCATGGGTCACGCCCTCTTCACCAATCTGCAGGAAGCGGCGGTTCTCCAGTTTGGAGATGAAGTCCAGGTAGAACAGGGAGGCCACGGGCTCCTGGTTGGTGGCGGGGAAGAACACCTTGCGGTCGATGGGGGCGGCCAGGAACTTCCGGTAGATGCCCTCGTCATTGGGGAAGGGCTCCACGGCGATATAGCCGGCCTCCGGCCCGAAGGCCCGCTGGATGTTGGCATGGATGCTGTCCTCGCCGTTGCGGTAGGGGTAGTCCCAGTTGTGGATGAAGGCGCCTACATAGCCGGCCTTCAGCAGGTTGTCCTCGGTGCTGTCCCCGGCGGGGTAGACGGGGAAGTCCTTCCAGATGAGGCCTTCGTTGTACCACTTGTTCAGCACCCGGACACCTTCCTTGTAGTTGGGGTACAGCATGCGCCGGTCGTCAAAGCCCCGCACATAGGTTTCCTTGTCCGTCAGGTTTTCCGGTACGAAGGAGGTGATCAGGTGATCGTTGCGCCAGCCGATGTCGAAGCTGGTGGAGTAGGGGATCATTTTGTCCGCGTCGTCACCCAGCAGCAATTCCGCATTGTCTTTGAAGGCGTGGAGCATGGCTTCAAACTCTTCCAGGGTGCGGGGCTCCTTGAGGTCCAGTTTCTTCAGCCAGTCCTCCCGGACAAAGGTGTTGATGCGCTTGTTGACAAAGAGCCTGGCTTCAATGGCCCACAGGGTGCCGGCCTCGGGGTCCAGGTCCCAGTAGATGTTGTCATCCCCCAGCAGCGCCCACAGGTTGGGCAGCTGGTCCTTGTAGGTGTCCAGGTAGGGGGCCAGGTCGGTGACGCCGCCCATTTCGGCATAGGTCTGGATGGTGGGGTAGCTGTAGGTGACGCAGACGTCCGGGGCATCCCCGGCGGCCAGCAGGTTGTTCAGCACATCCACCTCGGTCCAGCGGGGCACGGGCACAAAGGTTACCTCCACATTGTGGTCCCGCAGCATGCCTTCCTTGATGAAGTCGGTGTAGAAATTGTCCTCCGGCTTGGTGCCGCCTTCGTTGGCCCGGTCGTAGATTTCCACGGTGATTTTCCGTGTGGTGGTGAACCTGCCGTCCACGATGTCAGGGCTTTCAGCCAGGACTGCGCTGAGCCCCGTGGTCAGCAGCATCGCCAGGAGCAACAGGGTGGCCAGGATCCGTTTCATTGGGTGTCCTCCTTTTTATTTACAGAGCGTTCCCCGCTCTGGATTTTTTGTGGGGTGCGCTATCCCTTGATGGCGCCGATGGTGACGCCGGAGATGAAATAGCGCTGCAGCCAGGGGTAGATCAGGATGATGGGCACGGTGGCAAACATCACCGTGGCCATTTTCAGGGTTTCGGAGATGCCCGGCGGGAAGAAGCCCTCCTGGGTGGCCACCTCAATCTGGGTGGCGTTTTGCAGGATCTGGTACAGCAGCAGCTGGATGGGGTAGTACTGGCGGTTTTTGGACATGTACATCAGGGCGTCGGAAAAGCCGTTCCAGCGGCCCACTGCATAAAAGAGGGACAGGGTGGCCAGCACCGAGGCGGACAGGGGCAGGTAGATGCGGATCAAGATGCGCACCGGCCCGGCGCCGTCAATCTCGGCCGATTCCCTGAGGCTGTCCGGGATGCCGAAAAAGAAGCTGCGCAGGATGATCATGTTGAAGATGCTCATCATGTTGGGCACGATCAGCACAATGGGCCTGTCCAGCATGTTGAGGCTCTTGAGCAGCAGGTAGTTGGGGATGGTGCCCGCGGAGAAATACATGGTGAGCACGATAATGCCGTTGATGATCTTCCGCCCCTTCAGCTGGTCATAGATGAGGGGGTATGCGCACAGGATGGTGATGGTCATGGACAAAAGGGTGCAGATCACCGTGAGAATGGCGGTCCAGCCCAGGCTCCAGGTGTATTTGCTGTCCTGGAGCACGGTCTTGTAGGCGTCAAGGTTCCAGCCCTTGGGCCAGAGGAGCACCTCGTTGCGGATCAAGGCATCGGAGCTGGACAGGGAGCGGGCCAGCACGTTGATGATGGGCAGCAGGCTGATAAAGATCAGCAGCAGGCACAGGGCTGCAATCAGGTAGTCATTGAGCTTGCCAAAGCGTGATTTGATCATCTCAATCCCCCCTTACCAGATGCCGCGCTCGCCATAGCGCTTGGCCAGGCTGTTGGCCCCCACCAGGAAGAACAGGCCGATCACCGACTGGAACAGCCCCACGGCATTGGACAGGGAGAACTGCATCCCCTTGATGCCGTATTCATACACAAAGATGGAAATCACGTTGGACACGCTGGTCACCAGCCGGTTGGACAGGGCGAAGGGCCGGTCAAACTCGCTGCCCAGGATGCGCCCCAGGCTCATGATGAGCAGCACAATGATGGTGGGCCGCAGGCCCGGCAGGGTCACGTGCCAGATGCGGCGCAGCCGGTTGGCCCCGTCCACGGCGGCCGCCTCGTACAGCTCCGGGTTGATGGCGGTGATGGCCGCCAGGTAGATGATGGTGTTCCAGCCCGCCTCCTTCCAGATGCCCAGGAAGACATAACTGCCCACCCAGTGGCCGGGGCTGTTGAGGAAGGGCACGGGGGAGAGGCCGATGCGCTGGAGCACGATGTTGACCAGCCCGTCGTTGTAGGCCAGCAGGCGCAGCGCCAGGCCGGAGATGATGATCCAGCTTAAAAAATGGGGCAGGTACACCACCGTCTGGGTGATGCGTTTGAAGCGCTTGAAGGTGAGTTCGTTCAGCAGGAGGGCCAGCAGGATGGGGGCCGGGAAGCCCAGCAGCAGGTCCAGCAGGTTCAAGGTGACGGTGTTGCGCAGGGCAAAGAGGAAGTCCCGGTTCTGGAAGGCCTTGATGAACCACTCAAAGCCATGGTTTTTGGCCCAGGGCAGGTCCCATGGCGGCCGCAGGATGTTGTTCACCTTGAAGGCGCTTAAGATGTATGCCATGGGCAGGTAGCGGAAGATGATGATGAAGGCGAAGGGCAGGGCCAACAGCAGGTACAGGGTCCAGTACCGCTTCAGGTAGTTGGCGGTGGCATTCCGGCGCAGTTGACGTGGGTGTTGCACTGAGATCACCTCCAGGGTGCGGCTGTGCAGGCGGGCAGGGGCATCAGGCGTCTTCCGGTATCAGGGGTAGATGGTGCGGCCCTTCTCATCGGGGATGTCGGTCAGGCGGTAAAAATAGGTGTTGATCACATCCCGCCACTCCCTGGCGTTTTGCACCTGCCGGTCAAAGCGGTGCAGCACCCGGGCGTGGGTGGCATCCGGCATCCGGCCCTTCAGGGCCTGCCAGGCTTCCCTGAGGGCCTTGGCTTCTACCGTGCCTTCAAAATGGTCGTCATAGATGCGCTGCAGCAGGCTGCGGCCGTCCTTGAGCCGGTAATGATAGCTGAGGCGGTGGAAAAACAGGAGCAGTTGCTCCGGGCAGGTGGCGGGGTCATCATAGCGCTGCTTCAATTCCTCCGGGTACTGGGAGGTGAAGCCGGTGCCGCTGCTGCTGCGGTCCATCCCCACCGCCTTGCAGTTGGCCCGGTGGTAGGTGCCCCACAGGGCAAACTCATAGCCTTCCGGGCTGGGGCCGTAGTGGGTGTGGGGGTTCACCATGAAGGACAGGCCCAGGGGCGCCACATATTTTTCATAGGCCGGGGCGGAGGCCATCAGTATGTCTGCGACTGGTTCTGCTGCCTCTTGAAAGGTGAGGCGGGCCAATTCCAGGGCAAAGCGCTCAGGCTCGCTCCGGCCCAGCCAGGCTGTCCTGCCAAAGGCGTAGAGGTTGGCCTGGGCCAGGTCATGGCCGCACCAGTTGTCGTCATCCCCCAGGTTGCTCACGGTGGCCATGTACTGGGCGGCCTGCTCCGGCATCTGGGCAAAGATGTCCTGCCACTGGGGAGCCTGGTAAAACAGGTCAAGCTGCTGTCCGGTATATTCCTGGGCCAGCTGCAACTCCATGGCCTTCTCTGTGCGGGGCATCCAGTAAAACAGGGGCGACAGGGGCTCCCGCACCTGGAAATCCAGGGGGCCGTTCTTGATTTGCAGCACTACGTTGTCATCAAACTCGCCGTCCAGGGGCGCATAGTTCAAAAAGGCAGCCTTGGGGCGGTCCGTCTTGTTGTCCCGCCAGTTCTGCTTGCAATTGTACACAAAACAGCGCCAGAACAGCCTGCCCCCGTGGGGCGCCAGGGCCCGGGCCAGCATGTTGGCCCCCTGGGCATGGTTCCGGCCATAGGTGAAGGGCCCGGGGCGGTGCTCGGAATCCGCCTTCACCAGGA
>DAITOE010000130.1:0-5539 GCA_036834245.1 Clostridia bacterium
CTGGGGCGGCATGAGGCATTGTTTGAAACGGTGTCCCTGATTAGTTGATGGTGGTAGCCTGGCGCTTTTTCCGGGCTTCCACCAGCGCGCTTAAGCGCTGGGTGCGCTGCCTGACCCGGTAGGCCGCCAAGACGCCTGAGCGGTATTTGTCCAGCATCACCCGGACGGACACCGCCACAGGCACCGCCGGCAGCACCCCCAGGCCGGCCGCCATCACGGCAGCCCCTGCCGCCATCCCCGCACCGGTTTTCAGCATCCGGTAGGAGCCGTCCGCCAGGGCGGCTTTTTGGGTTTTGCGGCCCAGGATGACCTTGCCCTGCTCGGTGATGGCGATGACTGCAAAGGGCAACCCGGCTGTCAGGGTACCCACCAGCTCGTTCATCAGGCCGCTGTCCTCCATCAAGCCCAGGCTCACCCCCACCTCGTCCATGTGGGACAGGGCGGTGGTGATGCTGTCCGTCAGCGTGCTTTGGCTGCGCTGCTGGTAGGTTTTAACCATGTCTTCGTATTTCATCTTATTTCACAAAGGCGCGGATCAGGGTGGTGATCACCCAGGCGCCGCCCAGGATGGCGGATATCCAGGTGATCTGCTTCAAAATCCGCATCAGGCCGGAATCCTGGCGCGCCCGTTTGTCCGCGCGGGCTTTCAAGGCGTCCACCTTCCTGCTGATGTCGCTTAGCTGCTTTTCCATGTCCCGCTGCTTTGTGGACAGCTGGTCCTGCTCCTCCCCCTGGAGGGTGAGGGCTTTGCGGAGGGCCTCCTGATCCGCGTACAGGCCTTCCGCCACCACCACCATCTCCTGGGTGAACTCCTCCACCAGGCGGGGCAGGTCCTTGCCGGAGATGGAATCCCGGGCGGTCTGCAAAAAATCCTTGGACTTGGCCAGGATGCCCGGCTTCCGGGTTTCTTCCTGCGCCAGCAGCTTCTGGTCCTGCTCTGGCAGATGTGGTTCTGTCATCGTTACACCAGGCTGATGCCGCTGGCCGCCTGCTCTGCCCGGTAGCGGGTGAGGAGGGACTGGATGCGGTTGTAGGGGTTCAGGAGGGCGGAGAGGCTGCGGTCGTGGTTCAAGGTGGCGATCAGGTAGGAGATGTACTTGCTCATGTCCGCCTCCACAAACCATTTGGCGGCCATCAGTTCCGGCGAGCGGTAGGTGAGGTTGGTGGCCACCACCCGGCTGATGATGCCCTGCTGGTAGGCCTCCTCAAACTCCTGGATGCCGTTGGTGAAAAAGGCGAAGGTGACGATGCAGAAGATGCGTTTGGCCTTGCGCTTTTTCAGCTCCCGGGCCAACTCCAGCATGGACTCGCCGGAGGAGAGGATGTCGTCGGCCACGATGATGTCCTTGCCCTCCACCGAGGCGCCCAGGTATTCGTGGGCGATGATGGGGTTGCGGCCCTGGACCACCGTGGTGTAGTCGCGCCGTTTGTAAAACATGCCCAGCTCCAGCGCCAGGAGGGAGGAATAATAGATGTTGCGCTGCACGGCGCCTTCGTCCGGGCTGACCACCATCATGTTGTATTTGTCGATCTGCAGGTCCTTCACGGAGCGCAGCAGGGCCTTGAGCATCTGGTAGGTGGGCATGACGTTTTCAAAGCCGCACAGGGGCACAGCGTTCATCACCCGGGGGTCGTGGGCATCAAAGGTGATGATGTTGGCCACCCCCATGTTCTCCAGTTCCTGCAGGGCCATGGCGCAGTCCAGGCTCTCCCGGGTGTTGCGGCGGTGCTGCCTGCTTTCATAAAGCATGGGCATGATGACGTTGACCCGTTTGGCCTTGCCGGCGATGGCGGCAATGATGCGCTTTAAGTCCTGGTAGTGGTCGTCCGGGGACATGGGCACTTCCAGGTCATACATCTTGTAGCGGACGTTGTAGGCGCAGACGTCCACCAGGATGTAGATGTCATAGCCCCGGACGCTCTCCCGGATGACGCCCTTGCCCTCCCCCGTGCCAAAGCGGGGGCAGCAGGCCTCGATCAGGAAATCTTCCCGGCCGTGGCCGGGGGTTGTGTAAAACTCCTCGTCCTGCAGGTCCTGCAGCTCGTGCCAGCGCAGCAGGTAGCTGTTGACGTTGGCCCCCAGGGCATCGATGCCCTTCATGGCGATGATGCCCAGCGGCCCGTATTGAACATTGCTGAGGTTTTGACCCCATTCCGACAGAAAATTATCCACCATGGCAATCCCCTCCCCTGTCTTCATGCGCGTGCTGCGCTGCGGTAGAACAATACATCACTTGCCGGTGATCAGATTCAGGCTGAGCCTGGGCAGGGTTTCCTCCTGGCCCTGGTCGTCCCTCCCGATGTTCATACCCACCATCTGTCCGAAGATGCGCACCTGGCTGTTTGCCTGGAATGCGGGCTCGGTGTCCGAGGTGAGCAGGAGAACATCAGAAAAGCCGGCGTCGGTTTTCGTCAGGGCAAAGCGCAGCACCCAGCTGTCCTGCTTGTCTTCCTTGCTGATGAGGGTGCCTTCGTACATGAGCATCTTGCCGTCGTACATGTTGGGGTTTGTAATCAGCTCCTGGTAGGTGGGGCTGAGGGCGTTCTGGCGCAACAGGTTCTCCCGGGCTTCCGGGCTTAATACCCGCATGGCGGTGTAGTTGAACACCCGGTCCTGAAGGCCTTTTTTGGTGAGCACCAGCCGGATGGCGTAATTGCCTTCGGCTTTTGTGTCAAAGGTGAAGCTGAAGCTGCCGTTGCGGGCCACGTTCTTGCTGGTTTCCTCGCCATTGACCGTGAGGGTGGCACGGACACCGCTTTCCGTGGTGCTGCCGGCCAGGGTGAACTGGTCCTCCTTCAGCTCGGCCGGGGGCGCCATGGCCAGGCTGACGGGGATGAGGCCGGACTGGTAGCGGATGTTGTAGGAGCGGTTCAAATCCTCCAGCCCCGGGCTGGACACCGTCAGGGTCATCACATAGATGTTTTCGCCGGGCAGGTCAATGGGCATATTGTAGACACCGGCCTTGTTGGCCTTGGCCTCAAACACCTTGGTTTCGCTGCTGCTAAAGGACATCAGAACCGCCCGCAGGCTGGCCTCCGGCTTGGTCTTGCCCTTCATGACAAAGCTGCTCTTGCTGGTTTCAACCGGTGCGGTGGCGGTTTCATCCAGGCTGATGGGCAGGGGCGGCACCGGGAGGATCTGGCTGAAGGCGAAGGTGTCAAACACCTTGTTGAGGGCTGTGTTGTCCCGGGTGGTGAGCTGCCGGCCAAAGACCTGCAGGTCCACCGTGATGGTGTAGCCGTTGCGGATGCTGCGCCGCTGATAGCCCCTGCGCACCACCTCGCCGCCCTGGCGGTAGGAATAGCGCAGCTGCAGGAAGCGGCCCACCTTGGGGAAGTTTTTCCAGGAGACCGAGTCATAGCGGTAACCCAGGATGGAATAGGCACCGGAGGCGCCGTGGGAGGTGCGGTATTTGGCCCGCACGTCCGGGGTGTGTTCGTTGATATCAAAATATTGCTGGCCGTCCACATCCTTGAGGGCTGTGATGACCAGCATCCGGTTGTTCGCATTGTCATAGGCCTGCAGCAGGATGCCCTTGGCTTCAAAGTCTGCCGCCCAGGCTGCCACCGTCCCGCCCTGGGACTGGATGAAGGCCTCATGGTCCTTCAGGTTGGCAGGGGTGAGCACCGGGTCGTACACCCCTTCGGGCAGGCTGACGCCCGCATGGACCCCGGTAAACTCGTAGGCTTCCGCAGATGCCGCCGGCAGCAGACCAAGCAGCAGCATCACGACGCAAAGCAGAAAAACTGACCGTTTGCGCATCACAGACCTCCTTGATTCAATCTGTCCTCATCCTAACACACCAGGCGCCTGCCTTCAACCAGAAAGGGCCGGAAGCCTGCAAAAGCGGCGGCAAAATTTCCGGGATAAAACCCGAACTTTTTTACAGGTTTTTCATCTATCGTACCTGTTTTGTGGTAAAATGGTGGGAATAACAACGAGGTGAGTGGAATGGAGAAGGTAAAACGCGGAGAGCGCCTGGTGGCCATGGCACGGATTCTGTCCCAGAACCCCAACCGGGTCATCCCGTATCAGGTGTTCTGTGACCGGTTTGGCGCAGCCAAGTCCTCCGTCAGCGAGGACATCGCCATGATTGAAAAGGTGATGCGCCAGTTTGACCTGGGCCAGGTGGCAACCGTCACCGGGGCTGCCGGCGGGGTGCGCTTCCGGCCCATGATGGGCTGGGGCCAGGCGCTGCAGTTCATCCGCGGCATTGCAGAGGCCCTCAACGCACCGGACCGGGCCCTGCCCGGCGGCTACCTCTACCTGTCGGACCTCCTCTCCGACCCCGTCCTCACCCGGCAGATGGGCAGCATCCTGGCCCGGCCCAGCTACGACCTGAACGTGGATTTTGTCCTCACCATGGAAACCAAAGGCATTCCCGTGGCCATGATGACGGCGGAGATGCTGGGGGTGCCCCTCCTCATCGCCAGGCGCAGCAGCAAGGTGTATGAGGGCAGCGCCGTGTTCATCAGCTACCCCGACGGCAAGGGCGGAATTGAAACCATGTCCCTGGCCCGCCGGGCGGTGGAGCAGGGCCAGCGGGCCCTGATTGTGGATGATTTCATGCGCCACGGCGGCACCGCCCTGGGGATGGTGACCCTGATGAAGGAGTTTAACATCGAGGTGGCCGGCCTGGCCTTCATGCTGGCCCAGCAGCGGGAAAGCCCCCTCACCGACCTGCCGGAGTGGCCCCTGCTCACCTTCACCGGGGACGGCGTTACGGACCCCATGGTGGTGCAGCCGGCGGACTGGCTGGTGAAACTGGGGGCAAACGAAGGATGAAAGCCCTGGTCGGCCTGGGCAACCCGGGCCCTGAATACGAACTGACCCGCCACAACGTGGGTTTTTTGGCCCTGGATGAAGCCGCCCGCCTCCTGGGCATGGCCGGGGAGCGCCGGCGCTTCAAAGGCCTGGTGATGGAGGGCTTTTTGGGGGGCGAAAAAATCGTCCTGTTCAAGCCCGCCACCTACATGAACCTGTCCGGGGAAGCCCTGGTGGAGCTGATGCACTGGTACAAGCTGGAGCCGGAGGACATCCTGGTGTTTTCCGACGACATCGACCTGGCCCCCGGCCTCATGCGCCTGCGGATGAAGGGGGGTGCCGGCACCCACAACGGCTGGCGCAGCATCCTCCAGATGACTGCCAGCCAGGATTTTCCCCGGGCCCGGATCGGCATTGGCGCCCCGCCCCCGGGCTGGGAGCTGAAGGACTGGGTCCTCTCCCGCTGGGACCGGGATGACAATGCGGCGGGCGTCCGGGAAGCCATCAGCCTGGCGGCCAAGGCCGGGGTGAGCTTCCTGAAAGACGGCATCCAGCTCACCATGAACCTGTACAACACCAAAAGCAGGCCCCCCAGGGCGCCGGCTAAACAGGCAGAAGAACACCAGGAAAGCGGGGGCCGGGATGATTCATGAGTTGATGTCCCGGTTCCGGGCCCAGGCAGGCTTCAAAGCTGCACAGGATGCCCTGGCCCGGGGGGAGCGCACCGCCCTGTATGACATGGTGCCCACCCAGCGGCTGCTGTGCGCCCTGGCC
>DAITOE010000131.1:0-5521 GCA_036834245.1 Clostridia bacterium
GTGAGCAGGCTGTTGTAGAAATTGCTCAGGGTGTTCAGGGGCATCCAGATGCGGTTCAAATACCACAAGACCAGCAGCAGGTCTGCCAGCTGCAGCCCGGTATCCATGAAGCGGACGCCGAAGAAATATACCAGCACGGTGCCGATGGTGCCCGTCACATCCAGGGAGGACCAGAAGCCTGCGTTATAGCGGATGGCCCGCATCCAGCCGGTGCGGATTTCATCATTGGCGCCTTCAAACATCTGGGCGTTGACCTCTTCCCGGACGAAGAACTGGGTCACCCGCATGCCGGACAGGGCTTCGTGGAGGTAGCCGTTCATGTTGCTGCGCTTGGTGCGCACAAACTGCCAGTTTTTGCTCATCACCCGTTTAAAGCGGAACATGAGGAAGAGCAGCACCGGCAAAATGGACAGGCCAATGAGGGTGAGCTGCCAGTTCACCACCAGCATGATGCCAAGGAGCAGGATGACGGTGAGGGCATTGATCAGCACGTCCACGATGCCGTTGGTGAACAGGTCGTTGAGGGCATCCACGTCGTTCACCACCCGCACCAGGATCTTCCCGGCGGAGGTGGTGTCAAAAAAGCTGAAGGACAGGGACTGGATGTGGGCGAAGAGGTCTTCCCGGAGGGTGGCCAGGGCCTTGCGCCCGGCGTAATCCATGAGGCGCACCCGGAAGCGGGTGAACAATGCCCCCAGGGCGGCCAGAGCAGCCATGGCCAGGAGGATGAGCCAGATGCCGCCAAAGGCGCCCGACTCCAGCATGCCCACAGCCCGGCTCATCAGGTAGGGGGAGCCCAGGGAGGCGAAGGTGGCGGCGGTCATCACCAACAGGGCCAGGCCGACGTCTTTTTTGTAAGGATGCAGGTATTTCAGCAACCGGAAAAACTGGTTTTTGTTAAACGGGCGCTCGATGACTTCGTCATCCAGTTGCCGCAGCGGCCGGGCCATCAGGCAACACCCCCTTCCCCGAGGATGGAGGTGAGCTGGTCCTGCCACATCTGGTGGTATTCCCCCTTTTTCGCCAGCAGCTCCTGGTGGGTGCCCCGCTCCACGATGCGCCCCTGGTTCAAGACCAGGATCAGGTCCGCATTTTTTACCGAGGAGATGCGGTGGGCGATGATAAAGGTGGTTTTCCCCTTCACGGACTGCTCCAGGTGCTGCTGAATCAGGTATTCCGTCTGCATGTCCACCGCGCTGGTGGCGTCATCCAGTACCAGGATGTTGGGATCGATCAGAAGGGCCCGGGCGATGGCGGTGCGCTGCTTCTGCCCGCCGGACAGGCCCACCCCCCGCTCGCCCACCACGGTTTCATATTTTTTGGGCATTTCTTCGATAAAGGCTTCGGCCTGGGCGCCCCGGGCAGCGGCTGCCACAGCATCCATGGGGGCATCCGGCTTGCCAAAGCGGATGTTTTCAAACAGGGATTCTGAAAAGAGGAAGCTTTCCTGAGGCACCTGGCCGATGTGGGCGCGCAGGTCCTTTAATGGCTGTTTGCGCACATCCACGCCATCCACCAGGACCCGGCCCCGGGTTGCCTCATAGCTTCTGGACAGCAGCCGCACCAGGCTGGTTTTGCCGGCTCCGGTGGCCCCCATGATGCCAATGGTCTGCCCGGGCTCTGCCACAAAGCTGATGTCCTGCAGCACTGGCTGCTGGTCATACTGGAAGCTGACCTGGTCAAACTCCACCCGGCCGGTCCGGTTGTGCACCTGGACAGGCGCCTCGTCATCTTTAATGCGGGGGCCCAGGTCCATATAGTAGAAAATCTTTTCAGCGCTGGTGACCGCCCGGGTGATGCCGTTGATGAGCTGGGACAGCATCCGCATGGGCTGGGTGAGCATCCAGATGTAGCCGGTGACCCCTACCAGGGTGCCCAGGTCCATGTGCCCCATGGCCATCAGCACGGCCCCGGTGGCCAGCACCAGGGGGGTGCAGATTTCTGACAGGCCCTGCATGATGGGCACATAGACGGCCCAGGTGTCCGTCACCTTCAGGTGCATGGCAAGCAACTTCTGGTTTTCCTCCGTGAAGCGCTGCTGCTCGTAGCCCTCCCTGACGAAGGCCTTCACCACATGGATGCCCGCCAGGTTTTCCTGGACCCGGGTGTTCAATTCCGCGCTTTGCTCCCGCACCTCCCGGAACACCGGCCGGATGCGCTTCCTGAAACGAAAGGCGATGACAGCTATGAGGGGCAGGGTCGACAGGATGGTGAGGGCAGCTTGCCAGGAAAGGGTGAACATGAAAATCAGCGCCCCGAAAAAGGTGAGCGCCTGCTCGTAGAAAGTGATGAGGCCGCCGGCCAGGTAATCCCGCACGCCCTCCAGGTCCCCCGTCATGCGGGACATGATCTCCCCCACCCGGTTCTGGTCATAAAAGGAGAAGGACAGGGTCTGCAAGTGGCGGAAGAGGCCGGTGCGCAGGTCATAGGCCACCGACTGGGAGGATTTTTCCATCATCAGCACCCGCAGGTAGCCGCTGACAGCTCGCACCACGGTGAGGCCCAGCAGGGCCAGGCACAGGTACAGCAGCAGGCTGTGCTCCCCCTTGATGATGACATCGTTCACCAGCATCCTGGTGACCAGGGGTTGAGCCAGCCGGCTTAGGATGACGATGGTCTGAAACACAAAGCCCAATACAACCAAATGCTTGTATGGCTTGAGCAAACCCAGGATGCGGCGCATCGAACCCATGGTAGCCCTCCTTTTATCTCACTCCTCTGAGTTTAACAAGGACAAACAGGTACGTCAAGAAATGACGCGCCTGTTGAAGGTTTCCTTCTTGTTTTTTCAGTACCGGTTTATTCTATACAAAGAATGACCGCAGGTACTGAACCGCTTTGCGGATGTCCCCCTCCGGGTCTTCCCCCACTTCCCGCTCGATGGTGAGGAAACCCTTGTAGCCAATCTCTCTGAGGGCTTCCAGGTAGCGCTTGAAATCAACGCCGCCTTCACCCAGGGGCAATTCCTCAAAGGAGGGGCTTTCCAGGGATTCTTCAAAGACGATGCCGTAGACCTTCTCAGGCTCTCTGTAATACAGGCGCCGGCCGTCCTTGGCATGGGTGTGGACGATATAGTCTTTCAGGGTGTGGACCGCTGCCACCGGATCATCCCCGGTGACCATCACCAGGTTGGCGGGGTCCAGGTTGACAGAAACGCCCCTGGAGTTGAGGGAATCCAGGAAGCCCTTTAACACCTTGGAGGTTTCCGGGCCCGTCTCCACGGCAAAGCGGGCTTCCATGCTGTCCGCATACCGGGCCAGGGCGCTGCAGGCCTCCTGCATGATCTTGTAGCGGGGGTGGCTGCTGTCCTCCGGCACCACGCCGATGTGGGTGGTGACGATGCCGCACTCCCATTCCTTGGACAGGTCCACAATGCGCCGGGACTGGTCGATGAGCTCCGGGTTTTTGTCAGGGTCGCCAAAGCCATGGCCCAGGTCGCCGCACAGGGCGGAGATCTTCAGGCCCCGGTCGTGCACCTGGCTTAAAAAGTCCCGGCGCTGCTGGCTGTTGAGGTTCTGCGGGGCCAGTTCGCCCCTTGTGGTGTATACCTGAATGCCCTGCACCCCCAGCCCCTGGGCCTTGTCCAGGGCCTCCCGGATGGGCAGGCGGAAGGACTCCAGCATGACACCGATGGGAAATGAACGCATTTGCAATCCTCCTTTATGGTCTTTCGGGTGTAGCATACCTGATTACAGGCAGAAATGCATCATCCGCAGCACTTCGTACCAGTCCTCTGCCTCATAGCGCAGGGTGTGGGCGTCCAGGCGCTTGACCCCCCGGTAGAAGCCGGACTGATAGGCCTTGGCATGGTCGCGGAAGCGCACATCCAGGCGGAAGCTGTCGGGCAGTTTCAAAAGATAATCCTCCCGCGGCTCGCTGCAGGCCTGCTTCACCGCCTCCCGGATCTGGGACAGGGCCTTCTCCGGGTGGATGGACAGCACCAGATTGCCGGTGCCCCGGTTCACCTCCACGGTTTTCAGCGCCGGGATCATCAGGCGCATCTTGCCGCAGATGCCGGAATCCCCTGAAATGGCCAGCAGGGGCACCTGGTGCCGGGCGGCGGTGTAGGCGTTGATCTGGGCTTCGCTGAGGGGCTCGCCGTTTAAGGAGATCCAGCTGATGCCCAGGCTCATGGTGTGGGCCAGCGGGCTTTCGCCGCTGCCTGCCGCATCATGATAGCCGGTGAAAACGGCGCCGTGGTAGCTTTCATCGATGCCGGTCATCATGCACAGGGGATCCTGGCCCCAGCCCCGCATCAGCTGGACCTGCTTGGGTAAGAAGGACCAGTCGATGTTCCGGGCGCTGTCGTGGGCGTCCCGCACCATCACAAAGTCCATGCCGCCTTCCAGGGCGCCCTCGCAGGCGGCGCCTACCTCCCGGCTCATGCGCTCCGCGAACTTCTGGTAGTCCGTCTTGCCCTTGGTGACATCGTCCCAGGTGCTGGCGCCGCAGGTGCCCTCCATGTCCGCGGAGATAAACAGTTTTTTCACACCAGGTCCCTCCTTTTGCTCCATTCATCATTCAACAGGATGTCCTCATCCCACATTGTCAGGTTCATTGGCTCGCCGGACAGCAGCAACAACCGGACGCCGTCCCGGTTCATCTCAAAGCGGATCACCCGGCCCCGATAGATAAAGCGGAAGGAATAGGAGGTCCAGCCGGCGGGCAGGAAGGGCCGGAAGGACAGGCCGCAGGCCGTGCGCATGCCGGCAAAACCCTGGGCAATCACCAGCCAGGAGCCGGACATGCTGGTGACGTGGAGGCCGTCCTCCGTGTCGTTGTTGATGTTGTCCAAATCCAGCCGCGCCGTGCGGTGGTACAGCTCCACCGCCTTGTCCTCATAGCCGATTTCTGCTGCCAGGATGGCGTGGACGCAGGGGGACAGGGAAGACTCGTGCACCGTCATGGGCTCGTAGAAATCAAAGTTCCGCTTTTTCTGGTCCCGGTCGTACAGATGCCCCAGGAAATACAGGCCCTGCAATACATCGGCCTGCTTGATGAAGCAGGAGCGCAGGATCCGGTCCCAGCTCCAGTTCTGGTTCAAGGGGCGGTCCTCCGGCTTTAAGGCAGCGGCCGGCATCAGCTCCTTATCCAGGAAGGTGTCGTGCTGGATGAAGGTGCCGTCTGCCATCTCCGGGTAATACATCCTCTCTGCGATGCGGCGCATCAGGCTGCGCTCCTCCTCCCCTACGGCCAGCTCCTCCCTGCGCCCGGCAGGGGCGCCTTCGTAGGACTGGAGGAAGTATGCCAGGCACCAGGCTGCGATGCGGTTGGTGTACCAGTTGTTGTTCACGTTGTTCTCATACTCATTGGGCCCGGTGACCCCGTGGATCATGTAGCGGCCAGTGCGCTCGTTGAAGTGCACCCGCCCTGCCCAGAAGCGGGCGATGCCCAGCAGCACGTCCAGGCCCTCATTGTAGAGATAGCTGGTGTCCCCGGTGTAGGTGGTGTAGTGGTCAATCGCATGGGCGATGGCGCCGTTGCGGTGCAGCTCCATGAAGGTGATTTCCCACTCGTTGTG
>DAITOE010000132.1:0-5381 GCA_036834245.1 Clostridia bacterium
AGTCATACTTCCACTTCCTCTGGATAAAGCGCTGCAGCATGGTGAAAAAGAAGATGAAGACGAACAGGATGATGGCGGCTGCGGCGGCCCGGCCCAGCTCCCGGTATTCGTACATCATGTCGTAGATGTAGTACACCATGGTGTACATGTTCAGCACCGGCCCCGGATAGCCGCCGAAGAGCACCTTCACATCGGTGAACACCTTGAAGGCGGAGATGGAGTTGATGATGAGCACCAGGGAGATGGTGGGGGCCAGGAGGGGCACGGTGATGCGCCGGAAGATGCGGAAGGCCCGGGCACCGTCCACCCGGGCCACGGTGTAGAAGGTGTCGTCGATGTTCTGCAGGCCGGAGAGCAACAGGATGATGGTGAAGGGCAGGGAGGACCAGACGCCGAAGATCACCATCACCGTCATGGAGTTGCTGGCCTGGTGCAGCCAGTCCACGGGGCTCATGCCGAAGAAGTGCAGGATGGCGTTTAAGACGCCGAAATTGCGGTTGAAAATCCAGCGCCAGACCAGGCCCACCGCGGTGACGGAGGTGACCATGGGCAGGAAATAGGTGGTCTGGAAGAGGGCGGAGAAGCGCAGCTTCTGGTTGAGCAAATAGGCGATGACGATGGCCAGCACCGTGCCGATGGGCACGGTGAACAGCACGTACAGCAGGGTGTTGCTCAGGCCCTGGAGGAAGTAGTTGGTGGTGCCGGGCACTCCCTTGATGACGTACTCATAGTTGCCCAGGCCCCAGCCGGTGAAGCTGCCCTCCAGGCGGTAGCGCTCCTGAAAGCTCATGATCACCACCCGGATGATGGGATAGAGGGTGAAGAGGGCCACGCCGATGAAGAAGGGCAGCAGGTAGTCCATGGGCTCCAGGCGGTTGCCCAGCTGGGCGCGCCGCTCGGGGTCGGACCGCAGGAAAATGGACAGGAGCACCGCCGCCATCAGCAACAGAAAGGCCCCCAGGGCGATGAGGGGCATATAGTAATACATCAAGGGGTAATAGGGCTCGGTCACAGCCAGGTTCATCCGCACCCGGGCGATGGTGAAGCCGGCCTCAAACTGCTCCGCTTCCAGGGCCAGGGCCTCTGCCAGCCCGGCCTGTTCCTGGTCCAGCACCGTTTGCAGCTGCAGGCGCAGGGCCTCATCCCCCACGCGGTTCAGGGCGCCTTCTGAGAAGGTGGCGATGACGGTTTTGGCAATCTCCCCGTCCATGAGGTCCTCTTCCACCATGCGGCTCACGGTGTCCTTGAGGCCCCTTTTTTTGGAAGACATGCCGGTGTCCAGCTGCCTAAGGGCGGCGCTGTCCATGCCCTGGCCGCTGAGGGCCTCCTTCACGGCGGCGGTGCCGTTGTTTAGGAAGAGGTCCACCCGCTGGGCATGCTCCATGGCCATGGTCTTGCCGTCCAGCTTCTGGCGCCCCAGGATGCCCAGCCCCAGGCAGAGGGCACCCAGAAGGGCAAAGAGGACGATGTGCACCACCACCCGGCGGGGGCCGGCCCGCCTTGGTATGGCTGCTTTTCTTGCGGCTGCCTGATTGCCCTGCATCACAGGTACCTCTCCCCCGTGCTCAAATCAAACAGGAAGACCCCCCGGTCCTTGAGGCTGAGGGTGACCTGGTCGCCCTGCTTCAGGCCGTATTCCGAGGCCAGGTAGGCCCGGAAGGGGACGCCACCGAAGCTTAAGATGGCCATTTCCTCCTTGCCCATCTGGTAGACGCTTTCCACGGTGCAGGCCATCAGGGCGGTGGTGTCCTCCGGGGCCGCCATCACAAAGCTTTCCGCCCGGACGCTGAGGTTGACAGCCACCCCGTCTTTGACCTTGCCCTTCAAGTCCAGGTTCACCCGGGCGCCGGAGTCCATCACAAAATCGTCCCCCACCACCCGGCCGGGGAAGTTGTTGATGGGCGGGTTGCCCAGGAAATCCGCCACAAACTGGTTGACCGGCTGGTTGTACAGCTGCTGGGGGGCGTCGTGCTGCTGGAGGAAGCCGTCCTTCATCAACACGATGTGGTCGGAGATGGACATGGCCTCCTCCTGGTCGTGGGTGACGAAGATGGTGGTCACCCGGGTTTCCTGCTGGATGCGGCGGATCTCCTCCCGCATCTCCAGGCGCAGCCGGGCGTCCAGGTTGGACAGGGGCTCGTCCAGCAGCAGGAGGCGGGGCTGCTTCACCAGGGCCCGGGCGATGGCCACCCGCTGCTGCTGGCCGCCGGACAGCTCCTTGGGCTTCCGGGACAGGAGGCCCCCCATGTGGACCAGCTCTGCCATCTCCCGGGCCCGGCGCTCCCGTTCCTTCGGCGGCACCTTCTGAATCTCCAGGGGGAAGGTGATGTTGCCCATCACCGTCATGTGGGGGTAGAGGGCGTAGTTTTGAAACACCAGGCCGATGCCCCGCTGCTCCGGGGGCAATTTGGTGACGTCCTCCCCGTCAAAGAATATCTTCCCCGCCGTCACCGGCACGATGCCCGAGAGCATGTTGAGGACGGTGCTTTTCCCGCAGCCTGAGGGCCCCAGGAGGCAGACCAATTCCCCGTCGTTTAGGGTGACAGAGAAATCCTGGACCGCCCGGGTTTGGCCGAAGTGTTTGGTGAGGCCTTCCATGATGACTTGCATGGCGACTCCTTTTGACCATTGTGTCGTTGTGGTTGCTTTATTCTACCCAATACAGGCCGGGTTTTCAACCAAAAAGGGGCTGCCGCAGATGCGACAGCCCCTAAGCATGGACAGTAGGTGGTGTTAGAGTTTTATTCCCAGCAGCGCCAGCAGGTTGTTGTTGGCGAAAACCGCGACCGTCACCAGGGAGACGGTGGCCATCATCTTGATGAAGATGTCCAGGCAGGGGCCCACGGTGTCCTTGAGGGGGTCGCCCACGGTGTCGCCGATGATGGCGGCGTCATGGGCGGCGGAGCCCTTCTGGTGCTCTTCAATGGCGCCGGACTCCAGGTATTTCTTGCCGTTGTCCCAGGCGCCGCCGGCGTTGCCGGAGAAGATGGCGATCATGATGGCGCAGACCGTGGAGCCGATGATGAGGCCGCCCACAAAGTGCGGGCCCAGGATGAAGCCGCAGGCCACAGGCACCAGGATGGCCAGCAGGGAGGGAATCTTCATCTCGCTGATGGCGCCCTTGGAGGAAATCTCAATGCAGGTCTTGTAGTCGGGCTTGGCTTTGCCTTCCAGCAGGCCCGGGATGTCCCGGAACTGGCGCCGCACCTCGTCCACCATCTTCCGGGCGGCCTTGGCCACGGCCTCAATCAGGATGCCGGAGAAGAGGAAAGGCAGGGCGCCGCCGATGACGGCACCGGCCAGGGTCATGGGCTGGATGATGTTAAGGATTAGGGGGGTGTTGAAATCGTTGAAGGAATACAGGTAGGAAATCATCAGGGCCAGGGCGGCCAGGGCGCCGGAGCCGATGGCAAAGCCCTTGCCGATGGCGGCGGTGGTGTTGCCCACGGAGTCCAGGGTGTCGGTGATGCGGCGCACCTCGGGGTCCAGGCCGCTCATCTCCGCGATGCCCCCGGCGTTGTCCGCGATGGGGCCGTAGGAGTCCACGGTGACGGTGGCGGACACGAAGGACAGCATGCCCATGGCGGCCATGGCCACGCCGTACATGCCGGCTGCATAATAGCTGAAGATGATGCCCATGCCCAGGATGATGCAGGGGGCCATGGTGCTCTTCATGCCCAGGGCAAGGCCCTGGGTGATGGTGAGGGCGGGGCCTTCAATGGAGGCGTGGGCCAGGCGGCGGGTGGGCTCGAAGTGGTCGGAGGTGTAGTATTCCGCCACCATGCCGATGAGGACGCCGGAAACCACGCCGATGGTGGAGGCGATCCAGGGGGAGACGAAGCCGGCTGCAAAGCCCAGGGTTTCCTTCATCATGCCCACGTCAAACTTGCCGAACATGCCCCAGGACACGAAGAAGCCGGCGATGATGGTGCCTGCGGCCGCCACATAGGTGGAGGCGTTCAGGTCCTTGTGGGGGTCGTCGGTGAGCTTGGGCCGCAGCAGCAGGGAGGCGATGCCCGTGATGCAGGCGATCATGCCGATGGCCACGAAAATCATGGGGAAGACGATCAGGTTGTTGAGGAGTTCCGTGGTCATCCCGGTGCCTTCCGCCATAGACTTGGAGAACATGTGGTAGGCCAGGATGATGCCGGAGGCCACGGAGCCCACATAGCTTTCCAGCAGGTCGCTGCCCAGGCCGGCCACGTCGCCCACGTTGTCGCCCACGTTGTCGGCGATGGTGGCGGGGTTGCGGGGGTCATCCTCGGGGATGTGGGCCTCAGTCTTGCCCACCAGGTCAGCGCCCATGTCGGCCGCCTTGGTGTAGATGCCGCCGCCCACGCGGTTGAACATGGCCACCATGGAGCAGCCCAGGGCATAGCCGGACAGGGTCATGGTGAAGGGGTTGATCTGCAGGCCGATCAGGTTGCGGTAGGTGGCCTCGGTCTCTGCCACCTGGCCCATGCGGTAACCGAAGATATAATACACAATGAACAGGCCCAGCAGGGCGAAGCCGCCCACGGACAGGCCCATGACGGAGCTGCCACGGAAAGCCACCTTCACGGTTTCGCCGATGTTGCGGCTCTCCAGGGCGCGGTTGGCCACCCGGACGTTGGAATAGGTGGCCGCCTTCATGCCCACCAGGCCGGCGGCGCCGGACATGAGGGAGCCAATCAGCAGGGCCACGGCAGCGTGCCAGGTGGTGAGCACCGCCAGGACGCCCGCCACCACCACCACCGTGATGTAGAGGATCTTATACTCATAGTTGATAAAGGCATTGGCGCCCACACGGATCGCAGAGGCGATTTCCCGCATTTCATCATTCCCCTCGGGCAGGCGCTTCATGGTGAGGTAATTGAAGGCCGCAAAGCAAAGGGCGAGGATGGAGGCGAAGAGGACCAACAGAATCAGCAAACTCATGTGTTTTCCTTTCACCGGTTGGTACCGGGTTCGCTATTGTACCGGAGGCTTGCCATCCGGCACGCTCTATGTGAACGCATCGCTGCGGGAGGCTTGCAAGGGTGGGGATATCCGGCTCCCACCAGGGCCAGGTGAAGGAAAACAGGCTTTTTCTCTTCACACTTCTACCATAAAGTATAAAAAATTTGCATAGAAATCAAGCCTTTTTCGCCAGTTTTTGCAAATATGTCCAGTCCTCCTGCCCGCCCCGGGTTTTCTGGCAAACCTCTTCCCGTTTTATACATCCCTGACAGGGCTTGAGTAAACGGAGGACAGCCGCAGCGGCATCCTCTGCGCCGCAGGAAAGAACCTGCCAGACCCACACGAAAAAGGCCGCCGGATGGCGGCCTTCAGAACAAAGACAGACCAAATCAAAGGGGAGTTTCAGAGGGCGCAGCCCTCTGAGTGAAATCGTATCGCCCGGC
>DAITOE010000133.1:0-5362 GCA_036834245.1 Clostridia bacterium
TGCCCGTGGGGGCGATGCCGATGATGTCCTGCCCCGCCATCATGGGGGGGATGGTCTCCAGCTGGATCTGGGTGGGGGTTACGATTTCCATGTGATGAAGCGCCTTCAATACCTCGCGGGATACGTCCAGCGCTTCAAAATTGACTTCTTGGGACAAGCTTGACTCCTTCATGGCCCAGCGGCCGGTTCTGTGATAAACCCCTACATTATAGGCAACAGCAAGGCCGCCTGTCAAATCTGGTCTGCCAGGCTTTGGGGCGGCTCCGGGTCAATCCTCCGGCTCCAGGGGAAAAAGCTCTGTGCAGATGACGCGGTTCTGGATGTCGATGAGCTCCAGCATCACGTGGATGTCCCCCTCCCCCTGCAGGGGAAGGAAGCGGGGTTCAAAGTCCCATTCCCCCACCAGGAAGTGGTCGATGTAGAACAGATCCCTGACAAGGGGCCAGCGGCTGATGGGCAGCAGATGCCCCTGGGCATCCCG
Organism: Clostridia bacterium; assembly: GCA_036834245.1. Classification (GTDB taxonomy): domain Bacteria; phylum Bacillota; class Clostridia; order Christensenellales; family Aristaeellaceae; genus UBA6115. The sequence continues at coordinate 482 of DAITOE010000133.1, forward strand.
GGCGGGAGCGAAGATGCCGCGCATCAACTGCAGCTCGTGCCAGCCCTCCAGCTGCAGGTCGGATTTTCCCTGGAGCGCGGGCTGGTCGCCGGCGGTCTGAAGCCTGGCCAGGCGGTAGGCTCCCTGGTCGTCCGGGCGGTACACCAGCTTGACCGCCTGGACGTCCGCCCCGCTTTCGAAGGCCTCGGCGTACAGCAGCCCATGAACCCACAGGGCGCCGTCCTCCTGAAAATAGGTGAGGGGCCCTGTGAGGCGTGTGCCGGCCGGATCCACCAGGTGCAGCGCTTCCTTGTGATAGCGCAGGTGCAGCACTGCATCCGGCGTCATCATGTATTGCCGGCTGGTGTGCAGGTAGGCATAGCTGCCCTCCTCAAGCTTGTCCAGGACATGAAGCTTCACCTTGACCAAGCCCTGGGCCTGTTGCATGCTCAAGGGCAGGCTGATCTGCAGATGGTCGGGTGTCTGCTTGATTTGCAGGGAGGAGAGGGCCTGCCAGTCGATGATGGACTGGCCCAGCCAGATCTCCGACATCCGCTTGGTGAAGGCGGAATAACCCGGGGCCAGTTCCTGAAAGCCCTCGCCTTTTTCCAGGTAGAGGGCGGGGTTGCCCCAGGGGAAGTAGAGGCTTAGGCCGTTTAAGAAATCCGTGTTGGAGCGGCTGTAGCAAACGGCCTGGTCCAGGGCTGAAAGGGCCGGGCTGCAGCCCGCCACCCCCTGCTGGTCCAGCACCTCCAGCAGGTCCTTCAGGTCCACCAGGTCAAAGCCGTATTCGGAGGTGCTGGCCACCTCCTTGCTGTTAACCCGGCAGTGGACATGGCTTTGGTAAGCGGCTTCCGTCAGCTCCTCCCCCAGCCGGGAGAACAGGCTGTCCACAGCCTGGGTGACAGCCCCGATCCGGCCCAGGTCCAAGCAGGAGAGGGTGACAGGCGACAGGCCTGCCCCCTCTTTTTCATAATAGCTGTCCACGATGCGGCGCCCCGTCTGCAGGCCGTCTGCGTCCTGCACCAGGTCCCGGATGAAGTCATAGCTCCAACCGGCCACAGGCTCGGTCTCCTGGGAGGCGATGAGGTATGCTGCATAGGGCGCCAGGGCTTGGGCCACCTCCAGGGTGGCCATCAGGCAGGCATCCAGGCCAATCCAGGCCAGGGGCTTGCTGGCAAAGGAGCTGCTGTTGAGGGCCTGCTGCAGTTCTGTCAGACTCAGGCTGTCCCAGCCATCCGCCACCGGAAAGCGCTCGTCAAAGCAGAGACCCAGGACGGGCCCAGCGCCGTGGTCCCACAGCAGCAGGGCATATTGGTCCGCAGGATGCTGCTTGACGCCGAAGTCCAGGAAGAAGGACAGGGTTCCGGCCTGCCCCATGGAGGCAGGGCCCAGGCTGTGCTCCTGCACAAGCCCGGCGGGCGTCAGCAGGTAGATGGCGGTCTCCTGGGCAGACACCTGCTGGTTGTGCCAGGACAGGGCGCCCCCTGCCATCACCACCACCTGGGCATCCCCGGGTTTCGGGAGGGCCTGCAGCATTTCCTCCACGTCCCGGGAGGCGGCGCTGTTTTTGCTTTCCAGGTCGCTGCCGCACAGGTAGACCAGCAGGGTGATCCGGGGCTGCTGCGCCCCTTTTGCCTGGGGAAGGCACAGAAAAAGAAGGGCCAGGCAGCAAAGCCAGCAAGCAAGCTGCCGCCCGGCCCAACCATGGCTCCGGTTCATTGATCAAGTCCCCTTTCCCGAACAGGTTTTGCCCCGGGCTTAATCCGTGTCATTGTGGACGTCCCAGTACAACCTGCTGGTGATTCTGCGCCCGACATTGTACTCGCCGTAATAATCCTCGGCAACATTGATGCCAAGGGCGTAGTAATCATAGTCGTACACCGGGCAGCCGCTGTTGCCCGGCTGGGTGTCGATGGTAAAATGCATCAGGTATTCGCTGTCGGTGGGATAGGTCCAGCCGTAGTCCATCTTGAGGACCCCATGGCGATAGCCGGTGACACAGCAGGGGGTTTTCTGAAAATCCTTGTCCTCGTGGGTGCGAAAGCCAAACCAGCCAGTGGTATCGCCCACATTCTTCTTGAGCTTCACATAGGCATAGTCCCACTCCATGCCCTGGTAATCATAGCCGTAGCTGCCGTCGCTTTTCTTGAACATGGTGCCCACCCAGAAACGGGTGCCCTCTGCGTATTTCAGGCCATAGTTCTTGGGTGATTTGTAGCCGAAGTAGGCGGTCAAATACTTGACGGGCTGCCCATGGTCCGTGCATACCAGGCAATGGGCTGCTGTGAGCATCACATCCTTGCCGATCATGAAGCCCGAACCCGTCCATTCGCAGCCGCATTTCCCCTCGCACTCCAGATAGGAGATGGCGCTGAAGGGATAGCTGAAGGTGTTGGTGATGGTGGTGCGGTCATCCTTCCCCACCACCGCCTTGTCCAGACCTTCGGGTATAAAGGGTTCACTTTCCTTGATGACGTCATCAGGCAGGGGCTGGATCTCCTCCTGGGAGGGGGTCCGCACCATCAGGATGGCCTCGCCCAAGCCCTCCTCTTCTGCCATGGCCACGGGCCCCGCCACGGACAGGGCCATCAGGAGGACGAGAAGGTACAATGTGAATTTTTTCATGGCTGCTCCTTTTCCTGTGCCCATGGCCTGCCCCTTCCTTCGTGACAACAGAAAGCGGCCCGAACAGGGCACCCGATTAGCGCTGGCTGCACAGGTTGATGCGCTATTTCATGGGTTGGATGGTAGCACAAGCAGAAAACCAAGTCAAACAAAAACAGGGGAGGCTGAACAAGCCCGGCCCCTGTTGGGCAGCCAAAGGTGCTGCCCCTCCCTTGCAGGCCTGGCCCGCTTCCTGTACAATCCAGGCAAGAAAAGCAACCGCACATGCGTTGGATGGTTGAGGAGGAAGCATGAGAACAGCTTTGTTGATTGGCGGCACCGGCAACATCAGCCTGCCCATTGCCAGAAAACTGGTGGCCCAGGGCTGGGAGGTGAGCCTGCTCAACCGGGGCAACCGCAACGACCTGGTGCCCGGGGCCCGCTTCATCACCTGCGACATCCATGATGCAAAAGCGGTGGAGGCAGCCCTGACCGGCCGGCAGTTTGACGTGGTGGCCCAGTTCATCGCCTATCACCCGGAGGAGGTGGCCCGGGACATCCGGCTGTTCACCGGGAAAACCCGGCAGTACATCTTCATTTCCACCGCTTCGGCCTACATCAAGCCGCCCCGCAACCCGGTGATTGACGAGGCCACCCCCCGTTCCAACCCCTACTGGCAGTACTCCCGGAACAAGATCGCCTGCGAGGAGCTGCTGAAGAAGGCACGGGACCTTGAAAACTTCCCCATCACCATCGTGCGTCCCAGCCACACCTACGGCCTGGGCGCCCTGCCCCTGTCCATCCACGGTCACAAGGGCAACTGGCAGGTGATCAAGCGGGTGCTGGAGAAAAAGCCCGTGCTGATTCCCGGGGACGGCACCAGCCTGTGGACGGTGACCTGGTCGGAGGATTTTGCCGATGCCTTCATCGGGCTGATGGGCAATGACCACGCCATAGGCGAGTCCGTCCACATCACCTCCGACGAGGCCCTCACCTGGAACCAGATCCACCGCATGCTGGCCGAGGCCCTGGACAGGCCCTTCATCCCCTGTTATGTGCCCTCCTCCCTGCTGGCCCAGGCCCAGGACTACGATTTCACCGGCAGCCTGCTGGGGGACAAGGCCAACTGCGCCGTTTTTGACAACCGCAAGATCAAGCGACTGGTGCCGGGCTTTGTGGCCAAAACCCGCCTGGACCAGGGGATGCGCATGTCCCTTGAACACATCTTGAACAACCCTGAAAAACAGGTGGAGGACCCGGATTTTGACCGTTTCAGCGACAGGCTGGTGGACATCATGAAAAAAGCAGAGGAGCAGGTGGCAGCGCTGTGAACACCAGGAATTTCAACAAAAAAACCGGGGCAGCCCTGCTGGCCCTTGTGCTGATGGCCTTGCTACCCCTGGGCGGCCTGGCCGTGACGGCCAGCCTGCCCGAATACGGCTTGACGGTGCCCTTCCCCGGCAGCCTGGACGTCTTCACCCAGCAAATGGACCCGGGGGACCCCCTGCTGAAGCTGTACAGCAAGACCGCGGGCCAGGTGGCGGAGGAGCTGCGGGCAGCCGGCACCATCGCCCTGGCCTATGACATCGCAGGGGCCTTCACCATCACCCTCACGGCAAGCAGCGGCTCCTTTGAGGACTACGGCAGCATGGAGGAGGAAGGCCTCCTGGCCCAGGCTGCCGCCCTGGGGGGCAGTGAATACGAGCTGATAGAAACTGCCCAGGGCACGGCCCTGCTGGTGAAGGCAGACAGCGGCCACCAGGCAGTGGCCCGCCTCCAGGCCGGTGGCCTGGCCGTGGAACTGCGGCTGGCCGCAGGCGGCAGGATCCGCTCCGTCATGCTGTCCACCTTGAAGGGCATCATCAAGCGGGTGGAGATCAGCCAGGGGCAATAGGATCGGAAGTGGACCCTGGGGGATTTCATCCCCCGGGCCCCCAGCCCGGGGCCATCGGCCCCGGACCCCGGAATGGGTGTAATGAAACCAAGTACAAACGGAGGCCGCGGCCTCCGTTTTTGCTGTGCATAATCCTGTTTTATGGCATCGGAATCCTTTCTTGAAACAGGCTGCCCGACATCCGCAAGGCTGCCTCGCCCCCCACGCTGCACAGCATGGAAAAGGCCCGGTCTTTTGCGGTGAAGGCCAGGTCCACCGGCTGGCCTTCGTACAGCTCCTTGTGGTAGGAGGCGATGACGCTGCGGACGGGGTGGTCCTCAATGTTGCTGGTTTCGCTTAAATAGCACAGCGCCCAGTCTGCCGCCCGGGTATTGTTCACATGGCCGTTGCGGTCCAGGTCG
>DAITOE010000134.1:0-5248 GCA_036834245.1 Clostridia bacterium
GGAAGCGTAGCCGTAGCCTACGCTGACTGAACGCGACGACGCAGAGGCGCAAAAAGACCGCCTCATGGAAGCATTAAAGAGTGCGTTTGGTATTAAATGGGCAGCTTGAGCAGTTGAAAGCCCAGGCAGTCGCAGGAGGTGAGGTGATAGCGGACGCCGTTCTTCTCACCCTGGAAGCCTGTGCCACAGGCTGTGCCATGCAGGTGGCCGTACACCACCTGGTTGACCTCATAGCGCTCCAGCAGCCTGGTGACCGGCGTGTCCTCCCCCCGGTTGCTGCAGGGCGGAAAGTGGCACAGCGCGATGAGCGGCCTGCCGTTCCGAACTTTTGCAGCCTGCTGCAGGGACATCTCAAGGCGCAGCAGTTCCCGCTGGTAGATTTTCTGGGTGTCCGGCTCTTCCTTGTCACCGCCCGGCATGGTCCAGCCCCGGGAGCCGGCGAACACCATCTCCCCCAGCGCTACGGCATCGTTTTGCAGGGCGTAAAAACCCTCCGGCAGGCTGTTCCTCACCTGGCTGATGGCGCTCCACCAGTAGTCGTGGTTGCCTTTCAACATGATTTTCCGACCGGGCAGTTCACCGATGCGCTGCAAATCAGGCAAGGCATCCTTTAAGTGCATGGCCCAGGAGATATCGCCGGGCAGCAGGACAATGTCCTGATCTGTAACATGTTGAATCCAGTCTGTTTTGATCTGCTGGAAATGGTCCTGCCAGTGGTCCCCGAAGATGTCCATGGGCTTTTGGTCCCCGCCGGGCAGGTGCAGGTCGCTGATGGCAAAGACGCAGGGGCGTTCAGTCATCCAGCTCCTCGTCTTCATCGTCTTCGTTTTCCTGTTCGCTCAAGGCTTCCAGGGAAAGGGCATCCCCCAGGGCATGATAGTCCGGGTCATCCTCCTCCGCCATCTCGGGAATGATCTCTTCCATGCCGCTGACGGGATCCAGGCCAATCTCCACCGGCTCATCCAGCTCGGTTTTGATGCCCTTTTGCTTGTCCATCTCCCGCAGGCAGTACAGGCAGACATCCTTGCCAGGCAGGGCTTTGGCTTCATTGCAGGTGGAGCAGATTTCAACGTCTTCAGCAGGCAGCTTGCCGTGTAGTTCACGGTAGCACACCTTGCACATCTGATCGGTGGATTTCATATAGTTTAATTCGCAGCGCGGACATTTCAACAGAGCCATCAGGGACCTCCTGTTACAAGCTTGATATGGCGGGCATTATACAGTTGACGGGCCCGCTTGACAAGCCATCGGGCACAAAGTTCTCAGGCAGACTGCTGTTTGCGCTGGTTCCTGCGTTTCCGGATGTTCCGGACGCTGTCCCGCTGGGTCATGTTCACGAAAATGGAGGCGCGCTTCCGGCGGCGCTTCCGCATGGTGCTGCCGGCCGGCAGCTCGTACTCGGACATGGTGGCCCGGCGGTTGTTGGTGACGTTGAGCACCAGGGAGACGCCGATCACATTGGTTAAGAGGTTGGACCCGCCGTAGCTGATAAAGGGCAGCGGGATGCCCGTGATGGGCATGAGGCCTATGGTCATGGCGATGTTCTGGAACACGTGGAAGAACATCAGCGCCATGACGCCGATGATGACCTGGCGTCCGAATTTGTCATAGGTGAAGCGGGACAGATAGAGCATGCGCAGGATGAGGAACAGGAACAGGAGGACGATGATGGTGGTGCCGATGAAGCCCACGGCTTCCCCCACGGTGGCAAAGACGAAGTCTGTCCAGTCCTCCGGGACGAAGTTCAACTGGCTCATGGAGCCGGGCACGAACAGGCCCACCCCGGTGAGGCCGCCGGAGCCGATGGCCTGCTGGGAGCGCAGCAGCTGCAGGCCTGCGCCCTGGGAGTATGCCAGGGGGTCAACAAAGGCACGGATCCGGTAAAATATATAGCTTTCGCTGCCGCCGATCAATCCATAGGCAAAGAAGGCTGCGACGCCCAGGAGGGCAATCACCCCCACCACCAGCAGCCATTTCCAGTCCACATCGCTGAAAAACAGCATGGTAAAGGCAATGCTCAGCATGATGATGACGCTGCCGGTTTCGCCGGACAGGAAGGTGATGCCTGCAGGCACCATCACAATCAGCCCCAGGCGAATCACAGAGCGCAGGGTACTCAGGGGTTTGACATTGGAGGCAAACTCCTTGGCCAGCATCAGGATGATGGTGATTTTTACAAACTCACTGGGCTGCAGCATGCGCCCCAGCGCCACTTCAAACCAGGCCTTGACGTCCCGGATGGCGGAGGAGGTGACCAGCACCACCAGCAAAAAGGCAACGGTACCCATGTAATATAAGGCGGAGAAGGTTTTGAAATGGTCGTAGGGGATGCTGACGATGAACCAGACCGCGGCAGGGGAGGCGATGACAAAGATGGCCTGCCAGGAGCCGGTGTTGGAGGACAGGATGCGGTTTAGCAGGGGCATGTCCTGGGAGACGGAGGGGTCAAAGGTAGCGACAGAAATCGCCAGCACACCGATGATCATCAGCAGGTAAGTGATGATCAGCAATGTGAAATCGAAATGCGGCCGAGACCGCTTGTCTTCAAAAATGCTCATGATTAATCCTCAAGCCATTTCCAGATGCGCTGGAAGATGTTCAGCTGCTCCTTCTGGTATTCAGGAACGGGCAGGGACTCTCCTTCCATGCGCTTTAAAATATGCTTTAACTCCTCCTGTACGGCCTCGTCCGCTGCCTGGGCTGCCGTCTGGCCCTTCAAGGCGGCTTCATACACAGCGCCGCTGTCCACCAGGGCGCCCACCAGGGGCAGGTCCAGGGTGAAGGACAGGGTCTGGGGCTGGTGCAACTGGCCGTCCAGCACCTTTTGCACCTGCATCCGGTTTAAGAGCAGGGAGGGGCGAAGGCCTTTTTCAAACAGCGATGACGCCATTTTTTCTGCGCTCCTTATGGCAACCGGGTCCGGGGTGGCCACGATGACCACCTCGTCCACCAGGTCGGCAAAATTGTTCACCCCGCGGCCCAGGCCGGCAGGGCCATCCACCAGCACCAGGTCAAAGCGCTTCTGCAGGGTCTTCATGATCTTCTTCAGGTCCTGCTTGCCAAAGTCCTTGGGGCGCGCCTGCTGACCCCCCACCATCAGGTGCAAGCCGGGCTGATCCGGGTGCCTGATGAGGGCCTGGTTGAAGGTGCAGCGCCGTGCCACCAGGTCTGCCATGTCGTACAGCACCTGGTTTTCAAGGCCCAGCATCAAGTCCAGGCTGCGCAGGCCCAGGTCGCCGTCCAGCACTGCCACCCGCTTGCCAGCCTGGGCGGCCATCACAGCCAGGGCAGCCGTGAGGGTGGATTTCCCCACGCCGCCTTTGCCGGATACGAACAGGAAAGATTTTGCCATCACCAGGCCTCCTTAAGGCATCAGCTGGTTGCCGGGCACCACCGGCACTTCGCCGGTGAATTTGTTCTGATCCTTATACCACCAGCCGATGAAGTCCCGGGCAGCCCTTGTGGCTTCAGCGCCGGCCTTGCCATTGGGAATCAGCACCACCACGGCAATCTCGGCAGGTTTGGAGAAGGGGGTCAGGGCGACAAACCAGCCGTTGTTCTCCAGGTCCAGCTTGATTCCACCGATGGTGACCTGGGAGGTGCCGGTTTTTGCCCACAGCTCGTCCCGGTATTCAAAGTCGGAGAAATAGCGCCTGGCGGTGCCGGACTCGTCCACCACGCCCTTCATCCCTTCCTTGATATAGGGCATAAAGGGCTGGGCGCTGTCCAGGGTGCCGAAGATGCTGGGCTGGTACTGGTTGAGGATTTCACCTTCAGGTGAAATGATGGAATCGATGATGGAAAGGTTGTACACCGTACCGCCGTTGCCGATGGCCGCCACATAGCGGGCCACCGCGGCCGGGGTCAGGGTGGTGATGGACTGCCCGATGGCCAGCTGCACCTCCATGCTGCCGCCCCATTTTATGTCGTTGAGGGCATACCAGATCTCTCCGATGACCGCTTGCAGCCAGACCATTTCCCGGGTCATGTTGAGCTCCGCCATCAGGATGGGGCGCATGGCATCCGGCCATTTCCCCTGGTCGGTGACCAGGGCCATGTCCATCAGCCGTTTGATGCAGGCGTCCAGCCGCTTGTTGTCATAGGTGATGCCGTAGCTGGCCCCCACGCTTTGCAGGTGCTTTTTGATTTTGGCCGCAACCAGCAGCGGCAGGTTGGTCTCCTGCTGGGTCACCGGCACCGTGGGGTCATACAGGGAGGTCTGGTTGCCCACAATGCTGCGGGCTTCGCCGGGCAATTGGATGCCGGTGCGGGTGGTGAGGCCCAGTTTGGCCGCATACTGGTACAGCAGGTTGCTGCCGGTATCGCCGTACAGCTTGCCGGCCAGGGTGTAGAAATAATAGTTGCAGGACTTGGACAGGCCGGACACGATGTTCAGGTCGTAATGGTCCTTGCGGTAGCCCTTGGCTATCCAGCAGACCGGGGCGTCCTCCTCCTTGGTGGTGTACTTCATGTAGGGGCCCTCGTCGCTGATGCGCTCGTCCACCTCCAGCACCCCGTTGGTGAGGGCAGCCAGGCCGGTGACCATCTTGAAAATGGAGCCGGGCTCGGCCTTGGACTGGGTGGCAAAATTCCACAGGGGCCTGCGTTCATCCAGCAGGATGTCCGCCACTTCCTTGCCGCCTGCCACCATGGCATTCAGGTCGAAGGTGGGGTATTGGGCCATGGCCAGCACCTTGCCGGTGTTCACCTCCACCACCACCATGGTGCCGGTTTTGGCCAGCTGCAGCGGGTATTCAATGAAGTCGCGGCTTTCCAGTTTGGCCTTGTTGTTGTTGCGCCAGGAATCCCGGAACATCTCCTTTTCCTGGACATCCCGGGTGAACTGGACATTGGCGGCGATGGCACGCTCCGCCTCCCGCTGGTAGCTGTCGATGATGGTGAGCTTCACGTTGTTGCCGTCTGTGGGCTGGGTGTAGCTAAGCTGGCGGGTCAGGCGGCCCTGGTTGTCCTTTTCCATGACCCGGCTGCCGGTACGGCTGGCGATGTTGGGGGTGAGCCAGTTTTCCATGGAGCGCTCCACCCCGTCTTTGCCGATGATGTCGTTGAGGGCATAGCCCATGGGCTTGAGCTCGGTGGCATAATTGTCCACCTCTGCAATGGGGCCTACATAGCCGATAATCTGAGAGGCCACGTTGTCCCGGGGATAGACCCGCTTCTCCCCCACATTGATCCCCACCCCGGGCAGGGACATGCTGAGGCTGGAGATCTCCTGCACCGCCTCAAAGGG
>DAITOE010000135.1:0-5220 GCA_036834245.1 Clostridia bacterium
ACTGGACCCAGGGCATCTTCTTAGGCTCCATCATGGGCAGCGAGATCACCGCCGCCACCATCAGTAAGAACATCGGCCAGGTGCGCCGGGACCCCTTCGCCATGCTGCCCTTCATCGGCTACAACGTGAGCGACTACCTGAAGCACTGGCTGGAGGTGGCCACCTGGACCGAGGAGAGCAAGCTGCCCCGCATCTTTCACGTCAACTGGTTCCTAAGGGACGAGAACAAGCGCTTCCTCTGGCCCGGCTTCGGACAGAACATCCGCGTCCTGGCCTGGGCCATCAAGCGCCTCCAGGGCAAGGCCGGCGGCGTGGAAACCCCCCTGGGCTACCTGCCGGAAGAAAAAGACCTGGACATGAGCGGCCTTGATGATGTGGACCTGAAGCCCCTGCTCACCATCGACCGGGCGCTGTGGAAGAAGGAAGCCGCCGCCATCCGGGAACACTACAACAAAATCCCCGGCATGCCCCAGGAACTGGTCAAGGAACTGGACAAACTGGAAGCCGCCTTCGACTGAGTCTGCACCAATATCACAAAATCCAAAGAGGCCGCAAGGCCTCTTTTTTGCGGGGACGGGGACGCTGGGGGTTTCACCCCCAGACCCCTGACCGGGGCCATCGGCCCCGGACCCCATTCACGATCTATTTCATCAGACAAAATCCATCGTACGAATCGTGTAAATTTAACAGCATTACAAAAGAGCTGGTATCACACCAGCCCTTTGAAATGATGAAAAGATTCCGGGGTCCGGGGGGAATCCCCCCGGTCTGGGGGTGCGGGGGATGACATCCCCCGCCGTCCTCCCCAAACTCGCTGCCTTATTTCGCGTTCTCAGCCGCTTTCTTGAGGGCAGCCAGGTAGTCGCCCACGGTGATGGTGACGGAGGCTTTCAGCTCCTCCACCTCGGGGACGGCTTTGTGGTTGGGATCCCGCTCGTAGACGGGCAGGTTCAGCATCTCCTCCACGGTTTTGCCGATGGCGTATTCGGCGAAGGCGCCGATCTGCTCAAACCATTCCTTGCCGATCTCGCTGCGGCCCTTCATGCCGTAGGCATCGCCTTTTTCCAGCTTGGTGAGCAGCTCCTCGGGCAGGTCCACGGGCTTGCCTTCGTGGCTGAAGGTGATCTTGCTTTGCTGCACATCCCAGGTGACGGCCTTGATCTTGCCTTCCGCGTCCAGGACCAGGCTGCACACGGTGGTGTTCACCTGGGCGGCGCCGGGCTTCTCCTCGGTGGCATCGGCCAGGGAGCCGATGGAGGTGACCATGCCCAGGCCGTATTTGTCCCCGGCTTCAGCGGCAGGCGCGTCCTTGAGGGCGGCCAGCTGCTCCAGGGCCTCGTACTTGGCGGTCATCTGTGCGATGGCTTTGATTTCCAGCTCAGACTTCTTGGCGGTGAGGGCCTCCACCTGTCCCTGCAGGGCGGTGATTTTGCCTTCCAGCACGCCTTTTTCGGTCTCCAGGCCGGCGGATTTCTCCAGTTCCACGATCATGGCGGCTTCCAGCTCGGCCGCCTTGGCCTCCAGCTCGGTCACCTTGGCCTGCTCGGCCAGAAGGCTGGCTTCCAGCTCCGCATTGGCATTGAGGGCGGCCTGCATCTCCTCGGTGAGGCTGCCCTTCTCCTGGGTGAGGGCATCCAGGTTGGCCTGGGCCTCGGCCCGGGCTTCGTCCCGGTCGGCCAGCTCTTTTTCCAGGGCGGCGTGCTTGGTCTGCAGTTCCTGCAGTTCGGTCTCCAGGCCGGCGCGCAAGGTTTCCAGGCTCTGGCCCTGCTCTGCCGCGGTTTCCAGCTGGGTCTTCAGGCCTTCCAGGTCGGCGGCCAGCTGGTCTTTCTCGGTGGTGAGCTGCCCTTTTTCGGTGGTGAGGTCGTCCACCATCTTCAGCAGGTCTGCGCTCTTGGTGGCGGCGGACTCCCGCTCGGCGATGGCGTCCTCCCGCTCCTTGGCCAGCTGCTCCTGGGCGGCCAGGGCCTGCTCCAGTTCGGCGGCCTTGGCGGTGACATCGGCCTTGGCGGCTTCCAGCTCGCCCTGCAGGCTCTGGGCCTGGGTGGCGGCTTCGCCGGTTGCGGTTTCCAGCGCGGCTTCTTTTTCGGCGAGGGCGGCCTGGGCGGTCTCCAGTTCACCCTGCAGCGCCTCCGCCTTCTTGCCGGCCTCGTCCAGCTTGGCCTGGACATCGGTGACCTGGGACTGGGCCTTGGTGAGGTCCGCGTTGATGGCCCCCTTCTGGTTCACCAGCACGCCGATGCCGATGGCAGCAGCCAGGACGACCACAGCCAGGAGTATGGATAGTTTCTTCATGGGCTTCCTCCTTTATTCCTTTGTCATTTCTTCCAGCGCTGCTTCGTCAAAGCCGATCAGGATGCGGTGGCCCTTCCTGATGATGGGCGTGCGCAGCAGGCGCGGGTTTTCCAGCACATAATCGATGATGGTCTGCGGGTTGTCGGTGTAGGCAACAGGGTGCGATTTGACCTTGAGGTCCTCAAGGTTCAGGATGTCCCGGGCAGAGGACCCGCGGATGAACGTCTCCACCTCCTTTTGCCCCAGTCTGTGTTTATTCAGGTCCATGGCCTGGTAGGGGACGCGCCGCTCTTTGAAATAGCGCTCCGCCTTTTGTGTATCAAAATTCCGTTTATGAAAATACAGCTGGATGCTCATTGGCGTTACATACCTGCCGGTTCCAGAAAGGGCAGGGGGACGCGGTTTTGTCCGTCATCCCAGAGGCGCTCCAGGCGGTAATAGCTTCGGGTGTCGGGGGTGAACAGGTGGACGATGACATCGGCGTAGTCCATCACAATCCATTGGTTGTCCCCCCGGCCTTCCACCCGCCGGGGTTCCAGGCCTTTTTCTGACAGCTGCTTGTCCAGGTGTTCGCACAGGGCCTTGGTCTGGATGGGGTTGTGTCCGGTGGCGATGACCAGGTAATCCGCCAGGGAGGTGAGGTGGCTCACCCGCAGGGCCAGCACGTCTTTGGCTTTCTTGTCGTCCAGCAGTTTTGCAATCCGTGTAACCAGCTTCTCTTCTGCCATATTGGGTCCCCTTTCTTATGTTGTCCGGTTGTTTTCCCGGTTGATTAATTGCAGTACGGATCCTGATAAATCGGCACCCGGAGGCGCTTTTTCAGGTCCTTGATGGCCTGCCTGGTGAGGGCGCTGTCCGCCATGCCCTTGGCCCGGACATGCTTCCGGGTGCCCATGAGGCTGGTGAGGGCGGCCAGGCGGATGTCGGCATAGGCCTGGCGGCGGATGAGGTCCACCCCGGGATAGTCCCGGCCGGGCTCCATGGCATCCGCCACAAAAATGCACAGCTCCAGGAGGTTCATGCCGGCGCGGCCGGTGGTGTGGTAGGCGATGGCGTTTAGGATGTGGGCATCGTTGACGTGGTAGCGCATCCGGGCAATGTGGGCGCCCACCAGGCCGTGGAGGAGGGCGTTGCTGTTCATGGTCTGCTCGTCCACCTGCAGCTGCGCCTGGCGGGCGATGGTCTGCAGGCGGCCGAGTTCCATGTTCTTGGCGCAGTCGTGAAGCAGGGCGGCCAGGCCGGCCTTCTGCATGGACTGGCCATAGTGCCGGGCCAGCTTCACCGCGGTATCCCGCACCCCCAGGACATGCTCAAACCGGGGACCGGAGACCGCCTGGCGCACCATGTGCTCGTAGCCCGGCTGGTACAGGCCCTTCCCGGCGATGTAGGCTGCCACGTCGGGGCTTAAGATGCCCGGGGCGTCCGACAGCAGCCGCAACTGCGCCCGGGCCCGGCCGGAGGACAGGTTCACCGGCTCCCCGGGGAGGGTGTGGAGGGTGGCGCCCAGGGCCCTGAGGGCCTGGGCCGCGCTGTCCACATCATACCCGGCCCGGGGGTACACAGCGAACTGGCACAGGGTGAACAGCCGGGATGCGTCCTTCCAGCGGGGGATGTCCGGCAGCTTGTCCGCCCCCACGATGTAGGTGAAATCAGCACCGGGCTGCTGCCGGTGCAAGTCCGTGAGGGTGTCCACAGCGTAGCGGGGCGCCATGGCCAGGTCCACCTGGCTGACATCCAGGCCGGGCTCCTCCTGAACCATCAGGCGGATCATCTCCGCCCGGTCCTGGGGGCTGGCGTGGGCCACCCGGGCCAGGGGCTTGCCGATGGGCGCAAAAAGCACCTGGTCCAGGGAAAGCGAAGCCAATGCGGCCCGCGCTACCTGCAGGTGCCCAAAATGAATGGGATCAAAACTACCAGAAAATATTCCGATGCGCCGCAAACGATGCTCCTTGTGGCCGTGCTTCCATGTCTATTATACACGGTTTGGAGCGTTTGGCAAAAGGTGTTCAGTTTTGGAAGCGTTTATGATTGCGTTCAGTATCAGCCCGGTACATCCGCCATGTCCCAGGTTCGCACCAGGCTGCCGGTTCCGGCGTCCAGGGCGACGCCGTGGAACACCGTCTCCGAAAGCCCCGGCATGGCGGAATTGAAATACACCAGCCAGAGGGGTTGCTCAGGGTCCTCCTCATCAAGGAAGACATCGGCATAAAGCTGGGCGATGTCCAGGTCGCTCAGGCCCTTTTCCCGCTGCAGCACGGCATAGGCGGTGAGAATCGCCTCCCGGACGCTGAGCAGCTCCGGCCGGGCCGGCTGGGCCGCCAGGTGCTCCTTCAGGGCCAGGGCCTGCCGCTCCGGAAGCAGGGCGATGGCAATCTCCATGGCAGTTTCCAGAGCTCTTTCATACTCAGCAGTCAGCAGGCTGGCTGCTCCGTTTTCATAGCTCCGGCTCTGGGCAGCGGGGCTTGCGCTGGAGGGTACAGGGTGGATCAGCAGCAGGGAGACCAGCAATAGCAGCAGGGTTTTCATCCTTCTTCCTCCATGGTTCACAGGCAGGCAAAGCCAGGGCCTTCCGTCACTGATACAAACGAATCACAGGGCCCTTTTCCTGCCAGATTATGGTCTTCTGTTATTTACAGGCGTGTTGCCTGACTTACAACCTTCCTTCGGGTTTTCTTCTCACCCCGCCGCCCGGGTGCTCCGGCGGCTGCGCATCTTCCGGCTTCGTGTCTCGTGCTGGTGCAGACGGCTGCGGCCGCTGGGCAGGGCGCTGGCCCGGATGATCTGCAGGCCGGGGGTAGTCGTGGAAACAGGTTTCTTTATCTTTACATTCGTCTGAATGTTCATCATGTACCTCCGTGGTGCCCGGCAGTTTGTACTAAACGCACTCTTTAATGCTTCCATGAATCGGTCTGCGTCAGGATTCACTCC
>DAITOE010000136.1:0-3783 GCA_036834245.1 Clostridia bacterium
GCGCTATCTATATAAAGGAAAGAACATCCCCGGGGCAGGCAGCCGGCAAAAATTGGCCGGGGTGATTGACAGGGCGGATTAGCTTGTGGTATTCTTCTTGCGGCTTTGAAAGCCAGTGCCAAAGACAGCAGGCAGCGCGCAAGCGCATAACGGCGAAAGCCGCCCGCCGAGGCGCGAGAGCATGATGTTTTGATGCCCTTGTGCCATTGCACGAGGGCTTTTACTTTGAGCCGGAAGGAAGGTGAACAAGCAAGCATGGAGCAGAAGATTAACAAGAATCTGGAAAACAAGATGCAAAAGGTGGATGAGATTGTGGAACGCATCAACAACGCCAAGAGCGTGGTGATGGTGGACTACAAGGGCATCAACGTGGAAGAGATCACCGCACTGCGCGTGAAATTCCGCGAAGCCGGCGTTGATTATGTGGTGCTCAAGAACTCCCTGGTTCAGCGGGCCCTGCACAAGGTTGGCATCACCGAACTGGATGAACTGCTGGTTGGCCCCTCCGCTTTCGCCTTTGGCGTGAAGGATGAGGTGGGCCCCGCCAAAATCATCGACGAGTTCATCACCCAGACAAAGTCCGACAAGATGACCATCAAAGCCGGCATCATCGAAGGCAAGGTGGTGGATACCGCCGCCGTGGTGGCCCTGTCCAAGCTGCCGCCGCGCGAGGTGTTGATCGCGAAGATGATGGGCAGCCTGAACGCGCCTGTCACCAACTTTGTGGGCGTCCTGAGCGCTACCCTGCGCTCCCTGGTCTATGCGGTTGATGCAGTCCGCAAACAAAAAGAAGGCATCGAGTAAACCCGGAAACCCCATTTAAGATTTAAAATTACGGAGGAAAACATCAATGAACCGCGAAGAAATCATGTCCGCAATCGAAGCGATGACCGTGCTGGAGCTGGCCGAGCTGGTGAAGGCCCTGGAAGAGAAGTTTGGCGTGTCCGCCGCTGCCCCCGTGGCCGCTGCTGCCCCCGTGGCCGCCGCAGCTGCCGCCCCCGTTGAAGAGAAGACCGAGTTTGACGTGGTCCTCACCAACGCCGGCGCCGAGAAGATCAAGGTGATCAAGGTGGTCCGCGAGGTCGTGAGCGGCCTGGGCCTGAAGGAAGCCAAGGAATTCGTCGAATCTGCCCCCAAGACCATCAAGGAAGGCCTGGCCATGGCCGATGCCGAGAAGATCAAGAAGCAGTTTGAAGAAGTCGGCGCCACTGTCGAAATCAAATAAGGTTTTAAGCCTGGACCCGCGGGACATCCCCGCGGGTTTTTTTATTGCCCGTCCCCGCCCCGCATTGTGCTGCGCCTCTTTGCGTGATAGCATGGATGCAGCAGCGAAAAAGGCGCACTTGCGGCGCCTGGAAATGAGGAAAAGCACTTGGAACAGTTTGAACAGCATCACCAAAGCAGCATGGCCCGGCTGGCAGGCGCCGGCAGCTTGCTGAAAGCGAACCTGCTGAGCCTGGTTGCAGACCGGCTGGAGTGCAACTCCGCCAGCCTGATGGTGGCATCCGGCCAGGACCTGCAATCTGCCAGGGCAGCAGGTTTGGATGAAAAAGAGCGGGCGCGCCTTCTGGTCTCCGCCACAGACATCCGGGAAACCTGCGCAGGGCTGCGCCAGGCTGCCGAAGCCCTGAGCCGCCAGGAGGGGGAAGACGGCATGACAAGCACGCCGGAAGGCGCTGTGTTGCTGATGGGCAGCACAAGCCCCCTCGCGCAAGGACAGGCGGCCGCCCTGTGCCTGGCCGCCGGCAGAACCTGCATCCTGTCCGGGGACAGGCTGGCAGCGAACAGCCAGGCCTTTATCGGGGGCGTCATCCGGGGAGTCCTCCATGACCTGGAGCTGCCGGAACAGGCGCTGCTCTGGCTGGACGGGCTTAGCGATTTGGAAGATGAAGCCTTCGCTGCCGTCAACCGCCAGCTGGGCCTTGTCGTCTGGCTGGGGCAGGAGGCGCCTGACAGCGGCCTCATGGACCGCATCAGCCTGCCCTTTGTGCAGATTGCAAAAGCACACGAGGTGACGGCGCTGCTGAAGGAGGAAAGACAAGGATGACCGGGGAACGGATTGCTTTCATTGGCCTGGGCAACATGGCCGGCGCCATCATCAGGGGCCTGCGGAACAGCCAGGCCTATGCGGAAGCCCAGCTGGTGGGCTATGACCGCAACGCGGACAAGCGCGACCGCTTCGCCCGGGAACTGGGGGTGCAGATCGCCCGGAATGCCTGCGATGCCGCCCGCCAATGCCGGGTGGTGGTGCTGGCGGTGAAGCCCCACCAGATGGCAGACCTGCTAACGGAGATGAAGCCCTGCCTGCAGCAGCAGGTGATCATCAGCCTGGCTGCAGGCAAGCCCCTGTCCTTTTATGAGGACATTTTGGGCGGCGGCCACGCCCTGCTGCGGGCCATGCCCAACATCAACGCCCGGGTGAGCGCCTCCATGACGGGGCTGTGCCGCAACCAGGAGGTGTCTGACAGCCAGCTGGGCATCGCTTCCGACCTCTTTGATGCCCTGGGCAGCGTCGCGGTGCTGCCGGAAAGCCAGCTGGCGGCCTTTTCTGCCATTGCGGGGGCCGGGCCGGCCTTTGCCTATGCCTTCATCGATGCCCTGGCCAGCGCCGGGGTGCAGGCGGGGTTGACCCGGGAACTGGCCCAGCGGGCAGCCTGCGGGATGCTCTTTGGCAGCGCCAAGCTGGTGGCGGAAACCGGGGAGCACCCCCGCGCCCTGGTGGACCAGGTCACCTCCCCCGGGGGCACCACCATCGAAGGGGTGCACCAGCTGGCCGCCCATGGCTTTGAGCATGCGGTGCATGCAGCGGTCAAGGCAGTGATTGAGAAAAACGAGCGGATGAAATAATATCCCAGTTACAAAGGCCCCGTGATGCAATCGGACATCACGGGGTCTTTGTATGCAGCGGGCTCACTCCGCCCGCAGGCAGGCTACCGGGTCCTTTTTGGCGGCGATGCGGGAGGGCAGGAAGCCCGCAATCAGGGACAGCAGGGCGCTGATCCCGATGAGGATGAGGGCGCCGGCAGGCGGCAGGATGGCCTTGACGGAGGCGTCATTGGAAAGCATGTAGATGATCTGGTTGATGGGGATGATGAGGAGGGCGGAGATGAGGATGCCCAGGGCCCCTGCAGCCAGGCCGATGATGAAGGCTTCTGCGGTAAACACCCGGCCCACATCCTTGCGTGAGGCCCCCACCGAGCGCAGGATCCCGATTTCCTTGGTGCGCTCCAAGACGGAGATGTAGGTGATGATGCCAATCATGATGGAGGACACCACCAGGGACACCGCCACAAAGGCGATGAGGACATAGGAAATGACGTTGACGATGTTGGTGACGCCGGAAATCATCAGGGCCACAAAGTCGGTGTAGGCAATCTGGTCTTCCTCAGAGGCGGTGCTGTTGTACTCCTGGATGAGGCGGGTGATGGTTTCCTTTTGCTCGAAGGTGTCCATGTACAGGGTGATGGAGGCGGGCATGTCCAAATTGACCCGGCCCAGCTCCCGGTAGGTGGCCTCCAGGCTCTGGATTTCGGGCTGCACAAGCTGATCATACAGCTGGGCCAGGATGCTTTCATCCGCGCTGTTCAGCACGGCTTCCGTCATCCGCGACAGGCTGCCGCTGTCCCCCATGCCGATGGATTCCAGGGTGATGCCGGACATCTGGCTCCATTGCTTCAGCAGCTCCATGCCGCCTTCCGGCATCCGGGGGGCCTCCTGGCCGGTGCTGCCGGTGAACATGTTGAGCATGGCGAGCATCTGCTCCATGCTCATGCCTTCCGGCAG
>DAITOE010000136.1:3883-5205 GCA_036834245.1 Clostridia bacterium
GCCTTGAAGGCGGTCAGGTTGTTTCTGGTGAAGGTGGCCTGCATCTGGCTCCGGTGCTCCAGGCTGTCCGTGTCCAGGTACACCCTATCCAGGGGCTCCTTTTTTTCCTGGCGGAAGGCCCGGCCCATGGCGGCATCCATCATCCCCGCCACCTGCACCGTCTCCTCCTCAATGGTGATGGGATAGGAGGACATGGTGCTTTTCTGCACGTTCAGAATATACTGGTTGACCCCGTTGGACAGGGACAGGATGAGGGCGATGCCGATGATGCCGATGGAGCCGGCAAAGGCGGTGATCAGGGTGCGCCCCCGTTTGGTGAGCAGGTTGTTTAAGGACAGGGACAGGGCGGTGCCAAAGCCCATGGCGGTTTTTTTCTGGAGGGATTCCCCCTGTTTCACGGGCGCTGCTTCTGCCGGCCGGCTGTCTGACACCACCAGGCCGTCCTTGAGCTGGATGATGCGGGTGGCATAGCGCCTGGCCAGCTCCTGGTTGTGGGTGACCATGATGACCAGACGGTCCTTCGCCAGCTCCTTGAGCAAATCCAGCACCTGCTCGCTGGTGGCGGAGTCCAGGGCACCGGTGGGCTCGTCGGCCAGGAGGATGTCCGGGTTGTTCACCATGGCCCGGGCGATGGCCACCCGCTGCATCTGGCCGCCGGACAGCTGGCCGGGTTTTTTGTGCAGCTGATCGGCCAGGCCCACGCTGATCAAGGCCTCCCTGGCCCGCTGGCGGCGCTCCTTCCTGCTGATGCCGGTTAAGGTGAGGGCCAGTTCCACATTGGCCAGGACGCTCTGGTGCACAATCAGGTTGTAGGCCTGGAAGACAAAGCCCACCGCATGGTTCCGGTAGGCATCCATTTCCTTTTCGGTGAAATCCCTGGTGCTGCGGCCCAGGATGCGCATGTCCCCGGCGTCATAGCGGTCCAGGCCGCCGATGACGTTGAGCAAGGTAGTTTTGCCGCAGCCGGAGGGCCCCAGCACCGCCACAAACTCCCCCCTGGCGAAATCCAGGCTGATGTCCCTGAGGGCTTCCACCTGCAGGGCGCCGGTTTTATAGGTTTTCCTGATGTTGGTCAGCTGCAGCATCGTCTGTTTTCCTTCCTTGTTCCCCTAAAAAGACAGGCACACAGTATGTCTGCCTGTCTTTTCATTATACACCTGTTTTTCGGGGGTATGCCCCGGGCTTGTTACAATTCAGTGAACTTCCGCCTGGGCCAGCAGCTCTTCCTCGCTCATGGCGGGGATGCCCAGGGCTGCCGCCTTGGCGGCCTTGCTGCCGGGGTTCTCCCCCAGGAGGAGGAAGCTGGTGCGCCGGCTGACGGA
>DAITOE010000137.1:0-5172 GCA_036834245.1 Clostridia bacterium
GGCGGCGGCAACCTGGGCTGCCAGGGCCACATTGTTCAGCACCAGTTGAATATTTGATTTCAGGGATTCCCCCCCGGTCAGTTCAACGATCCTGCCCAGGAGGTAGGGGGTGATGTCCTTGCCCCTGATGCAGGCCTCTTCTGCATCAGCCAGCGCCTGCTGGATGGTGTTTTCAATGGCCTCGGCCGGCATGGCGTACTGGGGCGGGATGGGGTTGGCAACCAGCATGCCCCCGGGGTAGTCCAGCTGGCGCTGGGCTGTGATCATGCGTGCAAGCTCTTCCGGGCTATCGGCCCTGAGGGGCACAGGGTGCCTGCTTTCGTTGGTGTAAAAGGCTGGGAGCACATCGGTTTGATAACCTACTACAGGAACCCCCCGGGTCTCCAGGTATTCCAGGGTGAGGCCCAAATCCAGGATGCTTTTGACGCCGGCACATACCACTGCAACCGGGGTTTGCGCCAGCTCTTCCAGGTCGGCAGAGATGTCCATGGTGGTTTCAGCACCCCGGTGCACGCCGCCGATGCCGCCGGTGGCAAACAGGGGGATGCCGGCAAGTGCCGCAATGATCATGGTGGCTGCCACGGTGGTGGCGCCATCTTTTTTTGAAGCAACCAGATGGGGCAGGTCCCTGCGGCTGGCTTTCATGATCTTCGGCCCGGTTTTCCCCAGGTGTTCCACCTGTTCTGCCGTGAGGCCTGCACACAGCTTTCCGCCGATTACGGCGATGGTGGCAGGCTCGGCGCCATGGCGCCGGGCGACATCCTCGCACAGCAGGGCGGTTTCAACATTCTGGGGGTAGGGCATGCCATGGCTGATGATGGTGCTTTCAAGCGCAATCACCGGCCTGCCTTCATCAAGGGCCGTTTGCACCTTGGGGGAAATCTGCAAATGCTGGTTCATGACCGTCCTCAATTCTTGGAGTTATCTTGTTCTATCAGGCTTTTCAGGTATTCTGTAGCGGCGCGGACGCCCCATTCCGCAACCTCCCTGACGGGCAGCTTCTGCGCGATGCCCATGGTGATTCCGGCTGTCATGGCGTCGCCGGCGCCGGTGAGGCGCACCCTGGGCAGCTGCGGTGCCTTGATGTAACCCCTCTGGCTGCTATCGGCATAATAGACGCCCTCTTTGCCCAGGGACACAAACACCTGCCGGGCTCCTTTGTCCAGCAGGTATGCTGCCGCATCCTCACAGCTTGCGGCGCCTGTCAGGGCCTGCGCCTCCAACAGGTTGGGTTTGATGGCGTGCAGCCTGCCAAGGATGGGTACCAGACGGCAGCATTTGGCTGCGCTGACCGGATCTGCCACCAGGGGAAAGGGGAGGACATCAGCCAGGTAATGTAGCGTTTCCGGAAGCAGGTTGGCATCCAGCACACAGGCATCAAAGGCAGGCAACCCGGGGATGTGCTCCTGCAGCCGTTTAGGCGTCATGGCTTCCATGGCCTGCATGTCGTTGATGGCACAGACCATGTCGCCGGCTGCGTCATGAATGGCCAGGTAGGCGGGTGTCGGTAGATCTGTTTGGATGGCATGGGACAGTCCGATGCCCAGGCTACGGCAGGCGTCTGTCAACAAGGACGCATCCGTATCTTTTCCCAGGGGGCAAATCAATTCCACCCGGGCATGTTGGCGTCGCAGCAGCGCAGCGATGTTCCGGGCCACGCCGCCCGGGCTGCGCACGATGCGTCCTGGCAGGGAATCCCCCGCCACAAACCCGGTGTGGGCTGTACCCAGGATGTCCAGGTTCATCCCGCCAATCACCAGGATTTCAGGCGATGTTTTCACGGCTTCCTCATTCCCTGTGTTCAATTAGGCCGCTGCCAATGAGCATGCAATCCCCGAAGCTGAAGAAGCGGTAACGTTCCTTAACTGCCAGGGCATAGGCCTTCAGGGCGGCTTCCCTGCCCATGAAGGCGGACACCAGCATCAAGAGGGTACTTTGGGGCAGGTGAAAATTGGTCAACAGCATGTCCACCGCCTTGAAGCGGTATCCCGGGGTGATGAAGATGCTGGTATCTCCGCTGCAGGCCTGCACAGTGCCGTCCTCGTCTGCGATGGATTCCAGGGTGCGCACACAGGTGGTGCCGACGCAGATGACCCGCCCGCCGCTGCTTTTTGCCTGGTTGATGGCCTGTGCTGCCTCAGGGCTCACCTCGTACCACTCCGCGTGCATCTGATGGTTTTCCACATCGTCTTCCTTCACGGGCCGGAAGGTGCCCAGGCCCACGTGCAAAAGGATGCTGGCAACTTCAGCGCCCCGTGCTTTAATCTGTTGAAAGACGGCTTCGGTAAAATGCAGGCCGGCTGTGGGCGCGGCAGCGCTGCCATCCTCTTTGGCATAGATGGTCTGGTAGCGGTTTTTATCTGCCAATTGTTCATGAATATAAGGGGGCAAAGGCATCTGGCCCAGGCGGTCCAGGATTTCTTCAAACACCCCCTCATAGGAAAACCGGACCATACGGCCGCCAAAGGGGGTGGTGACCAGAACCTCGCAGGACAGGAGGCCGTCGCCAAAAATCACCCGGGAACCTTCCTTCAGCCTGCGCCCTGGCTTTACAAGGGCTTCCCAATCCCGGGCATTAATGCGCCGCAGTAGCAGCACTTCGCAGGCGATGCCGCTGTCCGCCTTTTTCCCAATCAGGCGGGCAGGAATCACCCGGCTGCGGTTCACCACCACCACGTCATGGGGCTGGATGAAGGACGGAAAATCAGCAAACATCCGGTGGGCAACAGCGCCGCTGCCTCTGTCGGCCACCAGCATGCGGCTGCCGTCCCGCTGCGCAAGAGGCGTTTGCGCAATCAGCTCCTCGGGGAGGTGATAGAAAAAATCACTGGTTTTCATCAAAAAAGGATGTTTGCGGGTCCGGGGTTTCCTGGGGCAGCATCAGCGTCCGCCCCAGGTGTTCATAGGCCGCCCTTGTGGCGACCCGGCCTCTGGGGGTGCGCTGGATGAATCCCAGCTGCAGGAGGAAGGGTTCATAGACGTCTTCGATGGTCAGGGCGTCTTCCCCGGTGGAAGCGGCCAGGGTGTCCAGGCCGACAGGGCCGCCGTCAAATTTGTCAATCATGGTTTCCAGCACATTCCGGTCCACCTTGTCCAGGCCCAGGGCATCGATCTCCAGCAGGTTCAGGCCTTCGTTGGCCACGGTCTTGGTGATCATGCCGTCCGCCTGTACCTGGGCATAGTCCCGGACGCGCTTGAGCATCCGGTTGGCGATGCGGGGGGTGCCCCGGCTACGCCTGGCGATTTCAATGATGCCCTCTTCTTCGGCCGGCATGCCCAGGATGGCGGAGGAGCGTTTGACAATCTGCGCCAGCTCCTCTGCAGAATACAGCTCCAGGCGGAACATCATCCCAAAACGGTCCCTGAGGGGGGCTGACAGCTGCCCTGCCCGGGTGGTGGCCCCCACCAGGGTGAAATGGGGCAGGTCCAGGCGCATGGAGCGGGCAGTGGGGCCTTTGCCAATCATGATGTCCAGGGCATAGTCCTCCATGGCGGGGTAGAGCACTTCCTCCACCGCCCTGGACAGGCGGTGGATCTCGTCAATAAACAGGATGTCGCCCGCATTCAGATTGGTCAGGATGGCAGCCAGGTCCCCGGGCCGGTCAATGGCCGGGCCGGAGGTGATGCGGATGTTCTGGCCCATTTCTGCCGCCACGATGCAGGCCAGGGTGGTTTTCCCCAGGCCGGGTGGGCCGTACAGCAGCATGTGGTCCAGGGCATCCCGGCGTTTCAAGGCCGCCTGGATGTAGATGCTCAGGTTTTGCTTGACCCCGTCCTGGCCGATGTATTCCCGGAGGGTGCGGGGCCGCAGGGACAGGTCATGGTCCCTGTCCTCATCCCGGTAGCCGGTCATCACAAAGCGATCGTCCTGCATGCCTTATCCTTTCATCATGGAGCGCAGCGCCTGGCGCACCAGCTCATCCGCGGGCAGGTCACCATCGGCCTGGTGGACGCGGGAGATGGCCAGGGCTGCTTCGGATTGGCTGTAGCCCAGGGCGGCCAGGGCCTGGATGGCTTCGCCCACTGCACCCAGCTGCTGGACAGCCGTGCCGGAAGGCAGCCGCGCCAGGCTGGAATTGACATCCTCTTTGCTCATGCGGTCCTTCAACTCCAGGGAGATGCGCTGGGCCGTTTTTTTGCCAATTCCAGGAGCCCTGGACAGCATCTGGATGTCTTCGGTGAGGATGGCCAGTGTGAGGTCCTTCAAGGGCATGCTGTTGAGCACATTCAGTGCGGTGCGGGGGCCGATGCCGGTGACGGTGTTAAGGTTCAAAAACATGCCCCGCTCCTCCCGGCTTTCAAAACCAAACAGCTCCATGGCATCCTCGCGGACGCTGAGCCAGGTATAGACCCGGACAAACTCGCCCTTGGGCGGGGTCATGGAGATGGCTGCCTGGGTGCACAGCACCTGGTAGCCCACGCCGTTCACGTTGAGAACCAGCTCGTTGCCTGTTTTTTCTGCCACCAGGCCTTCTAAAAAAGCGTACATGGACAATCCTCTATTTCATCAGGTGATTCCGGCCAAAGCGGCCGGCGTTGTAATGGGTGAGGGCGGCGGCCACAGCATCCGCTGCATCATCAGGCGTGGGGTGGACGGGCAGGTTCAGCAGCAGCTTGATCATCTGCTGCACCTGCATCTTCTGGGCTTTCCCGTAGCCCACCACCGCCTGCTTGATTTGCATGGGGGTGTACTCATACAGGTGTTCGGTGTACCGGGCACAGCGGGCCACGGCCACCCCCCGGGCGGCGCCCACAGTGAAAGCCGTTGTGACATTCTTGGCAAAGAACAGCTGTTCAAACACAATCTCGTCAGGCTTGTACAGGTTAATCAGGTCGGACACCGCCTGGTCGATTTCTGCCAGGCGGCGGGGGAAGGGGGTGTCAGGGGTGGTGATGATGACGCCGCACCCGATAAAAACCGCCTTGTTGCTCTGGCCCTCAATCAGCCCCCAGCCCATGGTGGCAAGGCCTGGGTCAATGCCTAAAATCCGCAAACCAGTGTCCTCATTTCGCTGCTATCTTAACGAGCCCTGTCCCTGCTGTCAATTGCCCCTTGGCCTGCGCAAGGCGGCGCCAGCCGCCTCCCGACGCGTCAGACCGGGCTTTTTTCGGCAACGTGGTACAGGGGGGGCTAAACCCCTATCAAGAGATTAAAATGGTTAGTAAATCTGT
>DAITOE010000138.1:0-5084 GCA_036834245.1 Clostridia bacterium
GGCGGTTGGCCTCTTCAAAGAGGAACCAGGCGCACTCGATGTCATGGCCGGGGTTCACCACCCGCCCGGCGGTGAATTCGCTTTGGAACTCGCCGTTGGGGCCTACGCTTTCCAGGGTGCATTTCAATTCCGGTTTGCGGTGGTAGGTGAAGATGTCATGGACGCACTGGGCGGCGCGCTCATCGTAGCGGGCTGTGTTTTCCGGGTCGGCCTTGCGCATCACGCTGGTGAGGTTCAGGTAGATCATGGGGTCGGCCAGGGCGCGGCCGGTGCGGGTCTCCGGGATGGTCTTGGGGCCCATGCCGGTGGGGTCCTGGATGAGGCCGTGGTTCAGGTTCCAGATGAGCTCATAGGCGCTGCGGGCCCGGTCCAGGTGCTCCTGTTTGCCTGAGAGGATGTAGTATTCCGCGTTGGCCATGGCGTAGAAGCCTTCGGAGAAGTTGTAGCGCCGCTGGCGCAGGGGGCGGCCCTCCCGGGTGACGGTGAAATACATGCGGTTTCCGGCTTCCCGGTTGATGCAGTGGTCCTCCAGAAAACGGAGGCAGCTTTCGGCGGCGACGCGCCATTCCGGGCGCTCGCCGTACTGGTTGCACAGTTTGGAAAAGGTCCAGGCGCAGCGCCCCTGCATCCAGACGCTTTTGTCAGTGGAGAACACCTCCCCCTTGCGGTCCAGGCAGGTGAGGACACCGCCGTGCTCCTTGTCCATGCCGTGGTCCAGCCAGAAGGCGATGGCCCGGTCCAGTTCGTCCCTGATCCATTGGTGAATGTCCAATAGGCGCTGTTTCATGCCGGCCTCCTTGTTAAAATTCTTCAAAGCTCTTGGCCTGTTTGGAATACTTGCCGCTGGCGAAATGCGCCATCATGGCGGCCAGGAAGGCCTCCTCGTTGCCGGCCTCCAGGGCCCTGACGATGTTTTCGTGCTTGACGATGGTTTCATCCAGGTGCTTGAATTTTTCTTCGGTTTTGAAGTTCTCGTCCACGTCCCAGATGGCGGCCATCATGTTCATGAGGGTCTGGTTGCCGATGCGGGAGAACAGGGCCATGTGGAACTCCCGGTCGTCCGCGTGGAAAAAGCGGTGTTCCTCCCACTGCTTTTTGATGGACTCCAGGATGGTCCGGAGGCGGGCAATGTCCTCCTGCTGCAGGGTTTCAAAGGCCTGGCGGGTGTAGGCCAGCTCCAGGCGCTTGCGGATGTCCAGCATTTCCGAAATGGCGTTTTCCTCTTCCCCGGCGGCGGCGAAGATGACGTTTTGAAACACGTAGTCCAGGTTGAACTGCTTGAGCATGGTGCCCCGGCCCGGCTGGGCGGAGACCATTCCCAGCAGCTCCATGGACTTGATGGCCTCCCGCAGCACGTTGCGGCTGACCCCCAGCATGTCCACCAGGGCCTGCTCCGTGGGGAGCAAATCACCGGGCTGCAGGTTGTTTTGTAGGATATAGGCCCGGATTTGACGAAACACCAGGGAATAGAGTTTTTCTCCTCTTCTCTTGACCATGTGAACCTCCATATACCTTGAACTTCAATATAACGCCCCGGGCCTGGCTTGTCAATGAATAGGGGCGCTATCGGCACCCCCGGCTGGATACGATGACCGGCTTTGTCCTATGTTGCGGCGAATGGCGGAAAAAACAGCCAGGCGCATACCTGGCTGCGGGAGAATCGTTACGTTGTAGGCGGGCGCGGGGCCTGCTGATTAGCGCTTATTTCTTGTCCGGGTCCAATACGGACTTCAGGATGCCCTCCAGGTCCAGGCCGCCTTCCTTCAGGCCGTCCAGCACGGAGCCCAGCAGGTTCTCCTCCTTCTTGGGGGCCACTTTCTTGGCAGGCGCCTTCTTAGCTGGCGCCTTCTTGGCCGCCGCGGTTTTTGCGGCGGTGGTGGTTTTCTTGGCGGCTGTGGCCGTCTTTTTAGCCGCTGTGGTGGTTTTCTTGGCCGCTGTAGTCGTCTTTTTGGCAGCGGTGGTGGCGGTCTTCCTGGCGGCCGCTGTTGTCTTTTTAGCTGCGGCGCTGGCCAGCTTGCGCTTCTCGGCCATCAGCGCCTTTTTGTCCGCCGCCAGCTTCTCCAGCCGTGCCTTGAGCTTTTTGGTGTCCTCGTTGATTTTGTCAATCTTCGCTTCCAGCTGTTTCACCGTCAGTTTGGTTTCAGCCACAAGACCACCTCCTTCATATCCCTGTCTGTATCATTGTACACGGCAAAAGGCCGCCTCACACCCGTTTGTACGCCCATTTGCCGCTTTCAAAACGCATGTAGAAGAAGATGAGGCGCAGGCCGATTTCCGCCAGGCTCAGCAGCCACACCATGGCCAGGCCCATCTGGAAGACATTCACCGCCAGCCAGGCCATCACCGGGCGGATGATGCTGACGCACACCATCATCACCCCGGCCACATACAGGTTGTCCCCCGCGCCCCGCAGGCCGCCCGCCAGTACCACCGAGGACATCTGCAACGGCTGCATCAAGGCCACCACCAGCAGGGTCTCCGCTGCGAACTGGATCACCAGCTGGGCATCCGGGGTGCCGGGGTTGATGAACAGCTGGCTCACCGGGTAGCGCAGCAGGGCGGTGGTGGCCCCCAGGGCCAGGCTCATCACCAGGGCGATGCGCTGGGTGACTTTTCCGTACAGCAGGCTCAGGTCCCGTCGGTCCCGGCCCAGGTTCTGGCCCACCAGGGAGGTGGCCGCCACCGACAGGCCGTCGGCAAAATTGAAGGTGAGGGCCAGGAACTGCATGGCGATGTTGTGGGCCGCAAACATGGTGACCCCCAGGGAGTACAGGATGCGGCTGTACAGGAAGAAGCCCAGGCGCATGCTGGCCTGCTCCACCACCGCGTTGCCCCCCACCTTGAGGATGGCCTGCATGGTGTGGGGGTCGACGCGCCAGTTGTCCCGGAAGGAGATGCGCAGGTAGCTGTCCTTGTGGTTCATCACCGCCACAAAGGACAGCACCAGGCCCACCACCATGCCAATCACGCTGGCCAGGGCCGCCCCCCGCACCCCCATGGCCGGGAAGCCCAGGTGGCCGAAGATCAGCAGGTAGTTGAAGAACACGTTTACCAGGTTGGAGATGATGTTGACCTTCATGGGGATCTTGGTGTCCCCCACCCCCCGGAGGGCCGCGCTGATGCACATGCTCACCGCGTTCACCGGCAGGGCATAGGCCATGATGACAAAATAATCCACCGCCCCTTTCAGCACCAGGGCGTCATCCACCGTGCGGTCATGGCCCCCGGCCAGGCGCATCAGCGGCTCTGCAAACACCACCGCCAGGGCTGCCACCATCACCGACAGCACAAAGCCCAGCAGGATGGCGTTGCGCAGGGTGGCGTTGGCCGCCTCCCGCTTCCCCTCCCCTTTGCGGCGGGCCACGATGGCCGTCACCCCCACGTTCAGGGCGAAGAACAGCATCAGCATGATCATCCGGGGCTGGCTGGGCAGGGACACCGCCGCCAGGGCGTTCTTCCCCAGCTGGCCCACCATGATGGTGTCCGCGCTGCCAATCAGGCTCATCAGCACCAGTTCCGCGATGGCAGGCAGGGCGATGACAAACACCTCTTTGTAGGCCTGCCGGCTGCCCGGCAGGTCCCCCAGGCGTTTATTCTCTTTCACCAGGTGTTCTGATGCGAACAGGCGCCGCATGAAGCTGCTCAACAAAAAAGACCTCCGTTTGTTTGTACCTTCCCATCCTATCAGAAAACAGTTGCGGGAGCAACGATGTGGGCAAAGGATTTAGAATAAACCGAAGCGGGGAGAAGCCTTTTGAAAAAGGCCCCAAAATGTAGATAAACCATATCAAAGGGGAGTTTCAGAGGGCACAGCCCTCTGAGTGAAATCGTATCGCACGGCTCTGCCGGGCGGGCGGGGCGAATTGCGAAGCAATTCTTTCCGCGCATTTTCCATGACCGGGAGCGCAGCGACCAATGGAAAATGCCCGCTCCTCCTAATCGACAAAGTGTCCGCAGACACTTTGTCGACACTGAAGCGGGGAGAAGCCTTTTGAAAAAGGCCTCTCCCCGTACCCCTCTCTCCAAAACTTCAATAGATGAAGAAGATTGTTCAGGTTGACATCATTGTCTGGAGCGTTTCAATCCCGGCTTCTGGAGTTGCCTGCAATCATCACCAGGCGCAGCAATTGCAGCAGGGCGCCGATGGCGGCGGCCACATAGGTCATGGCAGCGGCCCGCAGCATGGCCCGGGCCCCCTTCTCCTCCTCCCGGGTGGTGATGATGCCGGAGGTGGTGAGCATCTGGATGGCCCTGGAGGAGGCGTTGAGCTCCATGGGCAGGGTCAACAGGGAAAAGAACACCGCCAGGGAAAACAGGACGATGCCGGCGTACACCAGGGGCTGGAAGGACATCAGGAGGCCTGCGATAAACACGGGCATGCTCAGGGTGGAGCCGATGTTCACCGCCGGCACCAGGGCTGTGCGCATCTCCAGCAGCACGTTGCCCTCCCGCTTTTGCATGGCGTGGCCGGCCTCGTGGGCCGCGATGGCCACCGCCGCCACGGAGGAGGAATGATAGACGCCTTCTGACAGGCTCAGCACCTCCTGCTTGGGGTCATAGTGGTCCGTCAGCTGGCCGGGCACCCGGGCCAGGGACACGGCATCGTTGCCGGCATCCCGCAGCATCCGCTGCACGGCGTCGGAGGCCTGGATGCCGCCCTGGGTGGGCATTTTGCTGTATTTCCTGTACGCCGATTTCACCAGGCCCTGGGCCCAGAGGGCCAGCAGGAAGGCCGGAATCAGCAGCAGGAAGGTGGGGTCGTACATCAGGGGCATGGGCACTCCTTTCTGAGGGCTTCACGGGACGCCCTCATTTACAATATACCACCGGAGGACCCGTGGAATGTCAACAATCTATTAATACTGGCCCATGAACCCGCCAACCAACAGCGCATGAAAAAGGGCAGCCTGGCGGCTGCCCCGGGGTATGTCGGGATACGAGAATGGATTAACGTCCGAACTGGGCGTCGTTGTTGCCGGAATCCGTGGTCCACATCTCCAGCATGTTGATGGGGTCGTTGAAGTCTGCAATCCAGCCGTGGCGGGCGAAGTCAAAATTGCCTTCCTTGCGCTCGTTGAGGAACA
>DAITOE010000139.1:0-4887 GCA_036834245.1 Clostridia bacterium
GTGGACTTCAAGAACACCATCCTCATCATGACCAGCAACCTGGGTTCCTCCCTGATTCTGGAAAATATCGCAGAGGATGGCAGCTTGAACGACGGCGCCAAGGATGGCGTGCGCAGCCTGCTGCGGGGGCATTTCCGCCCGGAGTTCTTAAACCGCATTGACGAGACGGTGTTCTTCACCCCCTTAACAAGGGAGCAGATCCGTGAAATCATCGGCCTGCAGATGGCCCGCTTGAAGGAGCGCTTAAGCGACAAACAGCTGGGCCTGAACATCACTCAGGCCGCCGAGGACCGCCTCATGGCCCTGGGCTATGACCCGGTCTATGGCGCCCGGCCCATGAAGCGCCTCATCCAGAGCCAGGTAGAAACCAGCATTGCCCGCAGCCTGATTGAAGGCAGGGCAAACGCCGGGGACACCCTGGTGGTGGACGCGGGCGAGCGGGAAGGCTTTGTCATCCAGGTGACCTCCAACCCAGCCGTGAGCGGCTGAACCACCCCATAAAACTGCAGGGGGCCATCGCACACACGATGGTCCCCTGTTCTTATATGCCGAACAGGTTCAGCAGCAGCGGCAGCAGCACCGTGGTGAGCACCCCCGCCAGGCCAATGGCCAGGGAGCTCATGGCGCCTTCCTCTTCCCCCATCTCCAGGGCTTTCTTGGTGCCCAGGGCGTGGGCGGCAGTGCCCAGGCCGATGCCCCGGGCGATGGGGTCCCGGATCTTCAGCAGGGCGTAGGCCTTCTCCGCAAACATATAGCCGAAGATGCCGGCGATGTTCACAAAGGTGACCGTCATGGCCGGGTCCCCGCCCTGCATAGAGGACAAGTTCATGGAGATGGCGCTGGTGGCCCCCTTGGGCGCCATGGACACCACCACCTCCCGGCTTAAGGCAAACAACTGGGACAGGAGGATGCCGCTGGCGATGGAGACCGCCACCCCCACCGTGATGCCCGCCAGCACCGGGAGGGCGTTTTGCTTCAATTTGTCAAACTGCTTGTACAGGGGTACTGCCAGGGACACGATGGCAGGGCCCAGAAAGAAGGACAGGATGGAGGCGCCCCTGTAATAATCGGAAAAGGGGATGCCGGT
The DNA here is from genome assembly GCA_036834245.1 of Clostridia bacterium. Lineage (GTDB taxonomy): Bacteria > Bacillota > Clostridia > Christensenellales > Aristaeellaceae > UBA6115. The sequence continues at coordinate 1,088 of DAITOE010000139.1, forward strand.
CAGCATCAGAAAGGCGATGATGGTGACCATGGAAAACAGCATGGGGTTGAGCAGGGAATGCCGCACCCGGGTGAACAGGTACTGATAAAACAGCATCACTGCAATGGTCAAGGTGAAGCCGAACAGGGGGCTCTGGGTGAACAACTGAAGGCTCATGTCCTGTCCCCCTCCCCTTCCTGGCTGCGGCCTTTTCCCTGCAGCAGCTGAGCGGTACCGGAGGCAGACAGCATGGACAACAGGGCGGACAAAATGCCCACCAGCAGCACCTGCAGGACGATGCCCTCAAACTTCTGAAAGCTGTTCATCAGGTTGACACCGTCGGGCAGGATGAAAATCAGCATCAGGCCCGTCAGCAGGCTGGCAGCCGGCTCCACCGTCTTGAGGCGCACCAGCTTTGTCAGCAATAAAACCAGCAGCAGCAGCATGCCCAGCACAGCGCCGGGCACCGGCAAATTCGTCAGGCCCGTTACCAGGTTGCCGGCCAGGTTGCACAGCAGGATGATCAAAAACCCCTTCAGTCGTTCCATATTGCCTCTTTCCGCATCCGTTACGGGAACAGAATGCCCAGGTAGTAAGCCAGCTGCCGCCGCCACCAGTTCCAGTCGTGGTTGACATCATATCCCCAGCGGTCCACCCAGGCCCGGATGCCCCGCCGGGCCATCGCCTCCTCCAGCAGGGACAGGGAGCGCAGCATCTCCTCCTCCCAGGCGCCCTGGCCGCAGCACAGGATGATCCGGCTGTCGTTGTACCTGGCAATAAAGGGGTGGCCTGCCGGCATCCCGGCGATGCTGTGCACCGGGGAATTGAGGTAGACCAGGTCGTCCATGTACTGGTACATCAGCCAGCTGGCGTCATAGGCGCCGGAGAGGGCCACAGCGGTACCGAAGAGGTCCGGGAAGCGGAAGATGATATTGGCGGCATGGAAGGCCCCCATGCTGCAGCCGGTGGTCATCAGGCGCCCTTCAAAACCGCTGTCCCGTCGGATGAAGGGCACAAATTCCTGGGTCAGGTGGCGGATCCAGGCTTCCTGGCGCTCCATGCGCTCCCGGGGTGGCTGATGGTAGGCAGACCAGGTCTGCTCGTCCAGGCTGTCCACGCAGTACAGGCGCAGCTTGCCCGCATCAAGCCAGGGCCGCATCACCTCCACCATGCCAAAGCCGGCGTAATCTCCCGCCTTGCCGTTTTGGGAAGGGAAGACCAGGCAGGGCATGCCGCCCTGGCCGTACATCATCACGTCCAGGGACTGGTTTAGGACCGGGCTGAAAAAAGATGTGTGGCGCGCAGTCATGCCAGCCTCTTGCAGCAGTAGTCGATGAAGTCATTCACCTCGTCCAGGCTGATGCATTTGGCCAGGTAGATGGTGTTGCCCATGGCACCGGACAGGGCCTCCGGCATCCGGTCAGTGTGCATGATGCGGTGGCCCCAGGCCGCCAGCACCTCGTCATGGCCGTGGGCATAGGCCCGCACATCCTGCCGGCCCACAAACACGCAATGGTAGGTGCGGCGGTCTTCCGGCACGGACACCCGGTCGTGGAGCACCATGTCGGCATACAGGCGGAAGATGTCCACGCTGCCGGCGTAGTTGATCATGTCCGGCGTGAAGCCGCCGGAAGGCCGCATGTTCACCTCCAGCCCCACGATGTCCCCTTCCCGGCCCAGGCCCTCCTGGTCCCGGCTTAAGCGGAAATACTCAAAATGCACCAGGCGGCCCCTGACCCCGAAGGCTGCCGCCGTCCTGCGGCCTGCTTCCAAAACGTCTGCTGCCACCTCCGGCACAATCATATAGACGGATTCGATCTTTTCATTCACGATGTCCATGACGGACACTCGGGTGATGTTCCCGGTTTCATACAGGGGCTGGCCTGCCTGGCCGATGAGGGCGTCATAGGAACAGATTTCGCCATGGACATACTGCTCGATGATGTAGGGCCGCAGGGGCAGCCGCGCAAAAAAGGCGCGCAGCGCCGCCTCGTCCTGCAGCCTGAAGGTGTCGTTGGCCCCCACCCCCACATCGGGCTTGGCCACCAGGGGGTAGCCATGCTGCCGGGCAAAGGCCAGGGCGTCCTCCAGCCGCTCTGCCATCAGCCAGGGCGCTGCTTTGATACCGGCCTCCTGATACACTGCCTTCATGGCGGACTTGCTTTTATAGCGTTCGATCTTGTCCAGTTGCGGGCCTGTGCGCACGTTGAACATGGTGCGCAGCCAGGCGTCCTGGGCCAGCCAGTGCTCGTTGTTGGATTCGATCCAGTCGATGGCGCCATGTCGGTGGACAAACCAGCCGATGGCCCGGAGCATGGCGTTGCCGTCCTCCAGGCTGTGCACCTGGTAGTAGTCCGTAAGGCTGTCCTGAAGCTCCGGCAGCAGCTGGTCATAGGGGGTGTCTGCAATGCCCAGCACGTTGATGCCGTTCTCCTTCAGGGCTGCGCAGAAGCGCCAGTAATGGGACGGAAAATGGGGCGAAATAAAGACGAAGTTCATAAAATCCCTCACCTTTGCGTCAGGATGCCAGGCAGCCTGCAACATTCAGGGCCTGAGAATAGCACGGCAACCAGGGGGCGTCAAACCGGAAGCCTTCTAAAAAGGCATTTTTTCTGTGCAGAAACCATGTGCGGAAACCCTGGAATGACGCCCGGAAATTCATTGTGAAACCCCTGCCCCTCATGCTATAATACGCCCAGTCATAAGGAGGGCTGTATGCAAACTGAGAAACCAAGCGCACTGAACCTGCCCAACGCCTTGACGACGCTCCGGCTGCTCCTCATCCCTGTCTTTATCACGCTCATGTGCCGCGACCAGATGATGCCCGCCCTGGGCGTGTTTGTTTTTGCCAGCATCACCGATGTGGCAGACGGCTGGATCGCGCGGAAATACAACCTCATCACCGACTTTGGCAAGCTCTTTGACCCCTTGGCCGACAAGCTGATGGTGCTGTCGGTGATGACCATGATGGTGGTCAAAGGCATCGCGCCCCTGGCCGCCGTCATCATCCTGGTGTTAAAGGAGCTGCTGATGCTGGTGGGCGGTTTTTTGCTGATGAAAAAGCATGTGGTGGTGTATTCCCTGCCCATTGGCAAAACCGCCCAGTTCATTACGGTGCTGGCGCTGATGCTGTGCTTTTTCCATGAGACCTTTGCCGGCTGGTCCTGGCCCCCGCACCTGGTGGTGCTGTGGCTGGGCGTGGCCCTGGCCCTGGTGTCCATGGTGTACTACTGCCTGCGGAATGGCCCCAAGCTGTTTGATGAACCCCAAGCCCAACAGGACGAAAAAACGGAGGAGTAAACCATGTTGATGCAACCGCTGAAGGAAGGACTGACCTTTGACGACGTGCTGCTGGTGCCCAGGAAAAGCGCCGTCCTGCCCAAGGATGTGGACCTGTCCGTTCAGTTGTCCAAAAAAATCCGCCTCAACATCCCCCTGCTGTCTGCCGCCATGGACACGGTGACCGATTCCCGCATGGGCATCGCCCTGGCCCGGGAAGGGGGCCTGGGGGTTATCCACAAAAACATGACCATGGACATGCAGGCCAGCCATGTGGACAAGGTGAAGCGCAGCGAGCACGGCGTCATCACCGACCCCTTCTTCCTCTCCCCTCAGCACCGGGTGTCCGATGCCAAGGCCCTGATGGCCCGCTACCGGATCTCCGGCGTGCCCATCACCGACGAGAAAGGCATCCTGGTGGGCATCCTCACCAACCGGGACCTGCGCTTTGAAGAGGATGACACCAAGTTCACCGGCGAGGTGATGACCAGCAAAAACCTGGTGACCGCCCCGGTGGGCACCACCCTGGAGGAGGCCAAGAA
>DAITOE010000140.1:0-1414 GCA_036834245.1 Clostridia bacterium
CGGCCTACAAAACCAGCAAGGGCGCCGTGCAACTGCCCCACAGCCAGCCCCTGCCCCTCCCCCTCATCCGGGACATGGCAGCCTGGTGCGCAGAGAACCTGGGCCAATGAACAGTAAGACCTACACCTTCACCGCCGCCATCCAGAAGGTGCCGGACATGGACGGCGCCTATGTGGCATTTCCCTATGATGTACGGGCTGAGTTCGGCAAAGGCCGGGTCAAGGTCAAAGCCACCTTTGACGGCCACCCCTACCAGGGCTCCCTGGTGAACATGGGCACCGGAACCCACATCATCGGCATCCGGAAGGACATCCGGGCCAGCATCAACAAACAGCCCGGGGACAGCGTCACCGTTACCATCCAGGAAGACCTGACACGATAACAACACAAAAGGAGATCATCATGCAAACCATCCGCGCCACCGTCTGGAACGAGTACCTTCACGAGCTGCGCCACCAGGCCATCCGGGACATCTACCCCGATGGCATCCACGGCGCCATCGCCCAGTTCCTTCAGGCTGCCGGCATCGATGCCCGCACCGCCACCCTGGCAGAGCCGGAGCACGGCCTCACCCAGGAGGTGCTGAAGGGCACCGACGTCCTCCTCTGGTGGGGGCACATGGCCCATGGCCAGGTGGCAGACGACATTGTGGAGCGGGTCTACCAGCGGGTCATGGCCGGCATGGGCCTCATCGTCCTGCACTCCGGCCACGCCAGCAAGATCTTCCGCAAGCTCTGCGGCACCAACAGCGAACTCCTCCGCTGGCGCGAGGTGGGCGAAAAAGAAATCCTCTGGGTGATGGACCCCGCCCACCCCATCGTCCAGGGCATCCCGGACCACATCCGTTTGCCCCATGAGGAGATGTACGGCGAGACCTTCTTAATCCCCCAGCCTGACGAGCTCATCTTCGTCTCCTGGTTTGAAGGGGGCGAGGTCTTCCGCTCCGGCTTCACCTACAAGCGCGGCCTGGGCAAGATCTTCTACTTCCGCCCCGGCCATGAGACCTTCCCCACCTTCCACAACAAAGACGTCCAGCAGGTCATCATCAACGCCGTCCGCTGGGCCGCCCCGGCCCCCCAGGCCCCCCGGATCACCCTGGGCCAGATCAAGGAGCCTCTCATGCCCATTGCCGACATGGGCGAAAACAAGCTGTCGGAGCTCTACGGCAGGGACTATGCCGCGGAGGAGTAGGACGGAGGGACGGAGGGAGACGCCAGGGCGCTGCCCTGGACCCGCAAGGGGCCGCTTGGCCCCTTGACCTTTTTTTCCTGGAGTTTTGGGTTTACATGGGTAATGGGGCATCAGGTGATACGATGATAAAAAAACCACTGCTTGTTTTGGCAGTGGGTTTTATCCACAAAGACCGGGAAGGAAACGGGGGGACGCTGGGCTTCGCCCAGACCCACAAGGGGCC
>DAITOE010000140.1:1514-4867 GCA_036834245.1 Clostridia bacterium
AAGACCGGGAAGGAAACGGGGGGACGCTGGGCTTCGCCCAGACCCACAAGGGGCCGCTTGGCCCCTTGACCCTTTTTTCCTGGAGTTTTGGGTTTACATGGGTGATGGAGCGTCAGGTGATACGATGATTAAAAAACCACTGCTTGTTTTGGCAGTGGGTTTTATATTTGGGTGTTTTCATCAGCCATCAAACCGCATCAGGCCCAGCTCCTCTGCCGCCTGCTCCCAGTGGTGTTCCGCAATCAGGGGCCCCTGGTCCTCCCCTGCTTCCCGGGCCAGCTCCCGGACCCGCCAGAGGAGGTTCAGGCTCGAGTTCTCCCCGGTCAGCACATGATGGCCCATGGCCCGGGCCCAGCAGGGGGCACGCCTGGCCAGGCCGCTGTCACGAAAGGCCTGGAGCAGGGGCTGGGGCTCATAGGGCACACGGCCATGCTGGATCTCAAAACCGTCCGTACTCCCATGCAAAACCGCATAATCTGCAACAGCTGCCTCCCCCATGGCGCAGCCCACAGAGCCCACAAAGGCCACCTGGCCCTCTGCAAAGGCCATGGTTTCCTGATAATGGCTGTGACCGCAGACCAGCAGTTGGTGGCCCGTGTCCAGCAGGGCCTGACGGATCCTGGCTTCACCAGCCTCATACAGCCATTCATAGGCATTCCCGGGGCTGCCGTGGCAGATGGTGAAGGGCGGGATGCCGCGAAATTCCAGGCTCCGGGTGTCCGGCAAGCTTTCCAGCCAGTCGATGTCCCCCTCCGTCATGTTGTCAAAGGTGTACAGCAGGCTGCCGGAATGGGAGCCGTCCTGCCAGTGGGCCTGCTTGCCCTGGCGCCTGTCGATGATGTATTCGTCCCGGTTGCCCCGGATGAAGGCGCAGGGCCACTCCCCCTGGGCCTGGCGCAGCAGGGCCATGGTCTTTTGCGGCTCCGGAAAATCGCACACATAGTCCCCCAGGAAGATGAGGCCATCCAGCTTCAGGGTGCGCAAAGCCTCCAGCGTTGCTTCCAGCGCCGCAAAATTGCTGTGGATGTCTGCCAGCAGCCCCAGTTGAATTACATCATCAGGCATACAACCATCCTGCAGCGCAGCCTTTCCGAAACCAGACTTACAGGCTGGGATTGCCCCAGCCCTCGGGCAGAATCAAAAAGCGGGTGCCCATGCTGAGGAAATTGGGCTCGTAGCCCTCCTTGGTTTCCAGGAACATGAAGGCAAAATAATCCCGCTGCCGCCTGATACACGGCAAGTTGCGCAGGTCCTGTCTTCAAGGGGCTATTGGAGGACAGCCTCATACACCCTGTCGCCATCCTGGTAGCGGATGAAGGCCTCTGAATACTGCCCCTGCTGGTGGAACAGGGGGGAGCGGGCGTAGTGGATGCAGGAAAACCTGTCCTCCGGCGCAGCCAGCAGGTCCACCTTGGTCATCCAGAACTGGGTGCCCTCCTCGGTATCGGGCAGCAGGCTGCCCTCGTAGCGGCTGGTTTTGTACATGAAGCACAGGTAGCGGTCATCGCTGTCCTGATGGACCCAGTGGACCAGTCCGCAGTAGGCCAGGTCCTGTACCACAAGCCCGGTTTCCTCCCGGACCTCCCGGACCGCACAATCATGGACGCTTTCCCCCGGCTCCACATGGCCGCCGGGAAAACACCAGCCCGGATAGCTCTTCTTGCGGTTCTGGACCAGCACCTCCCCGGTGTCATTGTTTTCGATCATCACGCAGGTCACCATGGAGATCTTCATCACTGGCCTGTCCGTCCTTTGCTGATTTTGTTCTTTATTTCATGGGCCTCATTCAACATTGCACAACTCCGCCTGCCCCACATACACAAAGCCGCCGCCCCGCCGGGCGCTGCCCAGCCACTGGGCCAGGCTGACCTTCAGGTGGTTGCCGTTGTCGTAGATTTCCATCACTGCGCTGTCCCCGGAGCCTGTCAGGCCCACCACCGTCACCCAGTGCCAGCCCTCCAGCTGGGGAATGTCCCCGTTGTGGAGGTTCAAAAAGGCCAGGGGGGAATCAGAAGCCAGGCCCTCCCGGATAAAGGCCTCCACGGTGTCCACCGCCGGGCGCTCCTCCACACGGTCCGGGATTTCCAGCAGCAGGCTCCGCCTGGGGCAGCCCAGCTCCTGAAGCATCCGGTCCAGGCCCTCCTTCATCCGAGCCGGGATGTGCAGCCCCATGACCCCCGGGGTCAAATAGCGCCAGCTGTGCTCCATCAGCCGGACAAAATCATCCTGGCTGTTGATGTCAATGGGCAGGCGCAATTGCCCCCTGCGCATGAAATAATGCAGGATGTTGGCCCCGGTGCAGGAGCCGCAGCCCGCCTTGCGCTGCCAGAAGCTGCGGAACCAGTCCTGGTCGCAGCCAAAGAACAGGGCGTTGTTGTTGTCCCGCAGCTGCAGAAACTCCGGCTGTGCAATCATGGTGGTCAATGGCGTGTTCCCTCCCTTGGCGGTTTAGCAATGTTAAACCTGCTGTTTAACAGTATACCCGGAAGAAGAAAAAAAGCCAGGGTGCCTTCCTGACAGACAACCTGGTCAGATTTTATCGTTAAAATACTCCTGGCTTACCATCAACTGGCGCTTCAATATTTCCTGCCACATGCGGGTGTGAATCTCCCCGCTTCCCTTGGACACCTTGGTGTGGCGCACGCTGCCGTCTGCAGCGCGCTTGCGGTAGTAATAATGATCCGTGTCCTTGTACAGCTCCCAGCCATCCCGCTCACAGAAACGCTTTAGTTCCTTCCATCGTGGCATACCAGCTCCGCTCCAATCTGCTCGACATCATTGGCTGTCAAGGCTTTCATGACGTAGGGCAGGTGGTCCCTGCGGTTTTGCGCAGAATGCCAGTAGGCCATGTCGCTGTAATACTCCATGGCATAGTCCAGGATAGCGGCAGCAAGCTTTTTCTTGGCCGCAGACAGGGTGGCGGCGTGTTCAATCAGGTCCATGCTGCGCAGGGACAGGGTGATGGAGCCGTCTGCTTCCTTGAGGATATCAGCCTCATAGACATAGCCTGACAGCAGGGTGTTGATAAAGTCCACATCGCTGAGCATCAGTTGGTCCCGGGTCCTTTTGATAAACTGGGGCTTCTGGCGCACCGCCAGGTCCAGGACCTCGCTCCACCTCTTCCGGGCTTCGGTTGCAGAAATATGTTCCATGCCGCACCTCCTTTCACAGACAGTATACAAAAAAACGTACACTTTGTAAATAGTGTACGTTTTGTACGTTGGTTGCCTGTGTGCTATGCCGGCAGTTCGATCCCCGCCTCCTCCGCCGCCTCCAGGAGGGCGTCCAGGGCCCTCACAATCTGCTCCTCCTTGTGCTCGCTCACCACGCAGAAGCGCAGGCGGGCGCGGCCC
>DAITOE010000141.1:0-4861 GCA_036834245.1 Clostridia bacterium
CCAGCAATCGAATGGAACAATGCTGTTGGCGGCCGACTTTCCCAAAAAGAAAGGGGTTTTACCGGATAAACGCAGTTGGTGTGATGAAACCCGCGATGTGGTTTGTGAGGAACAGTGTGAGCCGACCAGATTCCCGTTCCTTCCCCCGCCCCAGGCTGCCTACACAAAGCTCTCCACGCTCTGGCTCCTTCTGAGCGCGAACACCCCCAGGGCAAAGAAGAGCAAAAGGAAACCAGCCAGCGCCAGCAGGACGGTGCGCTGGTTCAAAAGGGACTGGCCCTTCTGGATGAGCACCATGGCGTCGTTGGCCCAGTAGTGGGGCGTGACCATGGCCAGTTTCCGCATGAATTCCGGCATCAGCCACAGCGGCCAGAAACAGCCGCCCAGCATGGCGAAGACTGTGGTGACGATGGGGATGACCGAGGCGTAAACCGCGCGGGAAGTGACCACAAGTGAAAGGAAGATGCCGAAGAAAATCCAGATGAGTCCGAAGAAGAACCACAGCAGGTACATGGGCAGCGTGGTGTGCACCGGCATCAGGGTTTTGGTCAGGATGAACAGCGCCAGCAGGTTGGCCAGCAGGAAGACGACGGCGCTTGCGAAATTGGCGATGAGGTAGCTGAACTTGCCCACCGGCGCCTGGCGCACACGGCCCAGGGTGTTCCAGTGCTTCTCGGACAGGATGAGGCTGGTGGCCTGCATCATGCTCATAGCCAGCACATAGAACAGCATGCCGCTGGCAAAGTTCAGGGACTGGTTGACATCGCCCTCATTGATGCGCCGGGTTTCAAACTTCATGCCGCCGGCTTCTGCCTCCGCCATGGCGGTGAGCAGGGCCGCGCCGCTAACAGGCCGGCGGATTTCCCGCATACGGCTCAGGGCGGAGAGGTGCATGTCCAGGCTGGCCTTGAGGATGGCGACCACCTCCTGCCCCTTTAACGTGTGGATGACCATTTCCGGCTGTTCGCCCCGCCGGAAGGCTGCTTCAAAACCGGCGGGGATGAGCACCACGGCCTCCTCCTTGCCGTCCAGCAGGCTGTTCTCAATGTCTTCAGGGGCGATGTCCGAAACCCGGCTACCATCCCGGGCCAGGTACTCCCCGATGGACCGTGACAGGCTGGTTTTATCCCCATCATGGATGGCGATGCGCAGCTGTGCGTCGCCACCTGAGGTATTGAGCAGCCCCAGGGAAAAGAGGATGACCGGGAAGACCAGCAGCAGGAAGAGGGTGCCCTTGCGGGCCAGGAGCACCTGGATGTTGTTCTTAATCAGCGGCCACACGGTCGGAGCCCTCCTCTCTTAAAAACAGCCGGAACGCCAGCAGGAACATGGCCAGGCTCAAGCCCAGCAGTTTTACGCCTGCCCACAGGATGGGTTCCTGTGAACCCCGGTAGATGTAGCGGAACAAGCCCTGATTGACCCAGCCGATGGGCGAGAATTGGGTCAGCGTCGCGAAGGTGGAATCGTCCAGGGATACCATCATGTAGCCCCCGCCCAGGAAGACCAGGGCGATGGTCAGGATGTTGAGGAAGACCGAGGCGGCTTCTTCCTTTCGGAATATCTGGTAAGCCAGCACGCCCAGGGAGGTGACAAACACCGCGAGCGGAACCACCATCAGCAGCACAAAGCCGATGTTGCGGTACTGGATGCCGTACACAAAATGGTTGAACAGCACGATGATGGCAGCCTGTGATATCAGGATGAAGCAGGAAGCAAGCGTCTTGACCAGGAAGACCTTGCTCATGGCGTAGGGCGAGGCCTTCAGCCGCAGGCTGGTCCTGCCCGCCTTCTCCTGGGACAGCATGGACACCGTCTGCAGGCTGCCGTACATCAAAATCATCGTGAGCATGGTGACCCCGTAATAGCCAAAGGAGCTGGGCTCCGCCCGGCCGTCGATGCCCTCGATCCGGATGTACTCGGAAAAGGCCGGTGCCATCAGGTCCGGCCGGCCTGCATTCAACGCCGCGCCGGTCAGGTTGGCCTGCTGGATGAAGGCGTTGGAATACATCCGCACCATCATGGCTTCCATGCCTTTCTGGTCATCGCTGTGCAGGATGAGTTCCTTGTCCGTCAGTTCCACGTACTGCTTCAGGCTGCCGTCCGCCAGTCCGCTTTGCAGGGCATCCTCTGTTATGGGCTCCAGGGTGAGGCTACTGTTCCGGCTGTTGCTTTGGTAGAGCTGCGCCACCATGCCGCCGTCGGACACAAAGGGCAGCCGGGTCTCCGGCAGGTCCAGGGTGCGGGCGGAGATGTTGGAGAAGGCCGTGCCCAGCACCCAGGTGAGCAGCAGGGGGAAGAGCAGCATCAGCAGCACCGTCTCCGGCGCCGCCAGACTCTGCAGCCCTTCCTTTTTCAAAAATTGCAGTGTGCGCATGTTGCCTCCTAATCCCGCAGCCGCTTGCCGGTCAGGGTGAGGAAGACGTCCTCCAGGTTGGGCTCGTCAATGGACAGGTCCAGGATTTCGGTATGATGCTGGCCCAGCACTTCCAGGATGTCCCGCAATTGGGCGTGCTTGCCCCGGCAGGTGAAGCGCAGCGCGTTGCCGTTCAAGTCAATCTTCTCCACGCCGGCGACATGACTTAGTTCCTCCATGGGCGGCGTGCCCTTTACCTTGACGACGATGTACCAGTTCTCCTCAATCAGGGAGCGCAGCTCCTGCAGGTTGCCCTGGGCTACAATTTGCCCGGCGTCCATGATGGCGATGCGGCTGCACAACTGCTCCGCCTCCTCCATGTAGTGGGTGGTGTACAGGATGGTCATCCCCTCCCGGTTCAATTGCAAAATCGCTTCCATGATGTGGTTGCGGCTCTGGGGATCGATGCCCACCGTGGGCTCGTCCAATATCAGCAGCTGCGGCCGGTGCACCAGCCCGCAGGCGATGTTCAGCCGGCGCTTCATGCCGCCGGAGAAGGTCTTCACCTTGTCCTTCGCCTTGTCCGATAAGCCCACAAACGCCAGCGTTTCCAGCGCCTGCTTCTGCAGCGCGCTGCCGGACAGGCCATAGAGGGAGCCGAAGAACTTCACGTTCTGCAGCGCGTTTAAATCGTTGTAAATCGCCAGGTCCTGGGGCACGATGCCCAGCAGGTACTTGGCCTTGGTGAGCTCGCGGTCGAGGTCCAGCCCGCCGATTAACACCTGGCCGCTGTCCTTCCGGATGAGCCCGGTGATGATGTTGATGGTGGAGGACTTGCCGGCGCCGTTTGGCCCCAGCAGGCCGTAGATTTCACCCTTCTCCACCTTAAAGCTGACATCGCTCACGGCCAGTTTGCTGCCGTAGCGCTTGACCAGTTTCTTCACTTCCAGCATATTCCCCATCCTCCTTGCATACCCATCATAGAAAAAGACCGGGCTGCTGCCCAGTCAGGAAAGTCACGAGTTGGGGTGACGAAAGTCATGGTTGGGACGGGGAGGACGGGGGGATCGGAGGACCCTTCTTTCCTTTGAAAAGAAAAGAAGCAAAAGAACCATTATGAATCAATCGTAAAGGCTCGAGACCTGACTTTTCCGCAGAAGCTGCCAAGTCAAGCAATGAAAGCGAAAGCGCCGGGCTGTCAGATGACAATCCGGCGCTTTTTAGTCATGGTAAGCGGGTCAGGGCTTGCCGGACAAATCCAGCCGGCAAGCCTGAAGATTCACTTACTTCTTGCGATAACCGCACTTGGGGCAGACGCCATGCTCGTCCAGGGAGATGCCGCACAGCGGGCAGCGGTCCATTTCCTTGTGGGGGGCGTACTCTTCCGTCGCGCCGTTGACACCGCTGGTGAAGGTGATTTTGACGATATTCAGCTTGTCTTTGAGCAGGGAGTAGACAATCTTGATCATCCCTTCAACGGTCATGGTTTCCTTGGTCACGACCAAACGACAGTCGGGATACGCGGTCGCCAGCTCGTTCTTGAAGGCGGGGCCCTTCTGCATGTTGGTGGGCGCGCCGTCCTTGATGCCCTGTTTCTCATATACATCCAGAATGGCGGGCAGCAGGGGATCGTCTTCGCGCAGGACCAAAGCGTGGTCGAAATTCTGCAGCACATCCCAGGCAATCTTCCTGATTTCGTTGCAGGGGAAGACCATGTTGACCCCCATGTTGACCGACCCTTCCACTTCCAGGGTCAGCAGGCCGGTGTGCCCGTGCAGGTACTGCGCCTCCCCCTTGAAACCATAGAACCGGTGGGCGTATTGCAGGTCCAGTGTCATAAAGCTCCTCATTACCAATCTCCTTCTTGTTTATTTTCAAAGGGTGTTTTCAAAGCACCCCCGAATTCCGATTGAACAGTTTCCGCCTTGCATTGTTTGCAGACATAGTTGATTTTTAAGTCGTACGTAAAATCCTCCAGCTCCGTTTGCCTGCGCAGGGACTCGGTCAAGTCACTCAAGGTGATGTCGGTCAGTTCCCCGCATTTGCGGCAGACCAGATGGTCATGCCTGACATTGCGCTCGTACCTGTCTGCCTGGTTTTCCAAGGTGATTTTCCGAATCGTCTGCTCCTCGCACAGTGACTTGAGGTTGTTGTAAACGGTGGCCAGAACGAGTTTGGGATGGTTCTGCTTGAGCAGGAGAAACAACTGCTCGGCCGTGTAATGGCCGCCTCTTTCTTTCAGAATGGACAGAATCGCATTGGCATAGGAGGACACACATCACACCCCCCTTGAATTAGAATTGTTCTAATTATAATTTCGCAATATGGATTTGTCAACACTACGAACAAAAAAGTTAAAGGGAATCAAAATCAGCAGATATACATTGAATGATGTTCACTGCTTCTTACCCTCCTTCTGAATTGGAGTGACATGCTTCTGACAGCTTTTGAAGGCTTGATTACAAATAGTTGGAGTATCATGGAAGCAGCCATGAAACCAAACCCGCC
>DAITOE010000142.1:0-4828 GCA_036834245.1 Clostridia bacterium
TTCAAGGTCCCCGCAGCCCCGTTTGGGGTGCCCAATGAATGTACCACAGCGCCCGGAATGATGTCAAGGGTTATTTTTGAAGATTTTCTTGTATTTTCCCAAACCCGTAGTCAAACAGCCGGGCCATGTCGTTCCAGCCCCGGTTCCGGGTGCGGCTGCCCAGGATGGCCACCACCAATAGCTCCCCGTCTTTTCTGGCAGCGCCCACATAGCAAAAGCCTGCTGCGCTGGTATAGCCGCTTTTGATGCCGAAGGCCCCTTCATAATAATAGGGAGACAGGGGGTTGAGCAGCTCGCTGCTGTCGTGAATCTGCAGTTTATCCCGCTTTGAGGTGGCGGGCATCTCATAGTCCAGGGCGGCTGCAACCTCCATAAACCCGGGATTGTTCATGGCGTTGAGGGCCAGGATGGCCAGGTCCTTGGCGGTGGCGTAGTGGTTCGCATCGTGATAGCCGTGGGGATTCATGAAGTGGGTATCCTTCATGCCCAGTTCCTTTGCCCGCTGGTTCATGCGCTGCACAAAGGCTTCCTGGGAGCCGGCGACAATCTCCGCGATGGCGCTGGCCGCATCATTCCCGGAGCGCAGCATAAGGCCATAGAGCAGGTCGATGAGCCGCATCTTCTCCCCCGGGTAGACCGGCACCAAGGAGGAGTCCCGGGGCACTTTGCCGGTGACCTCCGGCAACACATGCTGTTCGTCCAGTTTGCCCTGCTCCACTGCCAGAAGCAGGGTCATCATCTTGGTGGTGCTGGCCGGGTACTGGCGCTCCTCCGCAGCCTTGGCATAGAGGATGCTGCCGGTCCTGGCGTTGACCACGATGGCGCCCCGGGCGTTGAGGTAGGCGTCTTCCAGGGCCAGGGGCTGGCTGTCATCAAAAAACTCCGGCGCCTTGATGTGAAAAGCGGACAGGTCGGTGTCCGGCTTCAGGTAATGCCGGGTAATCGCGTCCGCCAGGCCGTTTTCCTGGATGTCCTGGGCGCCCTTCTCCCGCAGGTGCTGCTGGAAGGCCTTCAGGGCGCTGAGGGTTTGCTGGCCAAAGCGGCCGTCCGCAGCACCCGGCAGGAACTTCAGGTCGATGAGGCGGTTTTGCAGGCTGATGACCCGCTGGCCTGTGGCCCCCAGGGTGAAATCGATGAAGGGGGCCATGGCCTCATCATCATACAGGAGGCCCAGGGTCTGCTGGCCTGCAATGCCGTCCACCGCCAGCTGGTGGCCTTTTTCCTTCAGGGCTGCCTGGGCGGCCCGGACCGCCTTCTTGGTGCCTTCCCCGTATTTGCCGTCCACAGCGCCGCTCAGGAAGCCGGCTTCCACGAGGCGGGTTTGCAGCTTGATGACCTCCGCCCCTGTGGCGCCCACGCTGAGGACCGGGGGCGGGGCGGCCGCCTCAGCCCCTGCAGCAGAGGCAAGCAGCACGAGTACGCAAAAGAGGGCCAGGATGGTTTTCATCGTTCACTTTCCTTTCGGTTGCTTGCAGATACAACGCGCAACACACCGGGAATCATTCATGGAGCATCTTACCACAAAAAAGGCGCAGCCTTCCCCGAACCGCCCTGAATCAATAATGACAAAGCGTCAAAAAAGGCTTATAATGCTGCCAGCACAAACTTGGAGGTTGTCTATGAGCAAATTGAACATCGGCATCATCGGCTGCGGCGGGATCGCCAACAACAAACACCTTCCCTCCATCAAGAAGATCGGCGGGGCGGATGTGGTGGCCTTTTGCGACATCATCAAAGAGAAGGCCGAGCAGACGGCGGCCAAATTCGGCACCCCTGATGCCCAGGTGTTTGAGGACTACCGGGACCTGCTGAAACTGGACCTGGACGCAGTCTATGTCTGCACCCCCAACCGCAGCCACAGCATGATCACCGTGGACGCCCTGAAATCCGGCAAGCATGTCATGTGCGAAAAGCCCATGGCCATCAACTATCAGGAAGCCCGCAAGATGCTGGAAGCCGCGAAGGAAACCGGCAAGCTGCTCACCATCGGCTACCAGAGCCGCTACCGGGCGGACAGCCAGTACCTGAAAAGCGCTGTGGAAGCCGGGGAACTGGGCGACATCTATGTGGCCCGGGCCAATGCCATCAGGCGCCGGGCCGTGCCCACCTGGGGGGTTTTCCTCAACGAATACGAGCAGGGCGGCGGCCCCCTGATTGACATCGGCACCCACGCCCTGGACCTGACCCTGTGGCTGATGGACAACTACAAGCCCAAATACGCCGTGGGCACCACCTACCACAAATTGAACAAGGACCGCAACACCGCCAACGCCTGGGGCGACTGGGACCCGGAGAAGTTCACGGTGGAGGACAGCGCCTTTGGCTTCATCGTCATGGAGAACGGCGCCACCATCATGCTGTCTGCTGCCTGGGCCCTCAACACCCTGGACGTGGAGGAGGCCACTGCCACCCTGTCCGGCACCAAAGGGGGCGCCGACTTCCACGACGGCCTGCGCATCAACGGCGTGCGCCACGGCCGCCAGTTTGTGGAGACGCCGGACCTGAAGGCAGGCTCTGTGGCCTTTTATGCCGGCGCCAGCGCCGACCCCCAGGACCTGGAGCAGCAGGTGTTCCATGCGGCCATCAGGGGCGAGGGCAAGCTCACCGTGCTGCCGGAACAAGCCCTGGTGGTGACCCGGATTCTGGAGGCCATCTACGAGAGCGCCCGGACTGGCAAACCCTATTATTTCGACTGATTAAAGGAGAAGAACCATGAAGAAGATGCCCATCGCATACCAGCTGTACTGCGTCCGCAACGAGATGGAACAGGACCTTGAAGGCACCCTGCGCAAGGTGAAGGAGATTGGCTTTGACGGCGTGGAATTTGCCGGCTTCTACGGCAAAACCGCGGCTGAGATGAAAGCTCTGGTGAAAGAGATCGGCCTCACCCCCATCTCCAGCCATGTGCCCGTCCAGACCATCCAGGCGGACATGGACGAGGTAATCCGCTTTCACAAGGAGCTGGGCTGCAGCTACATCGCCATCCCCTATTTAAATGAGGACGACCGCCCCGGCGCCCCGGGCTTTGCCAAAATCCTGGCCCTCATCTACCGCTTTGCGGTGAAAACCAAGGAGGCCGGCATCCAGCTACTGTACCACAACCATGATTTTGAGTTCCTGAAGGTGTCCGGCATCTATGGGCTGGACTTCATCTATGACGCCATCCCGGCCGAGTTGCTGAAGACCCAGGTGGACACCTGCTGGGTGAAGTATGCCGGCGTGGACCCCATCACCTACCTGGCCGCCTACAAGGGCCGCGCCCCCGTCGTCCACCTGAAGGACTTCGTGTCGGACAACTCCGGCCGCACCCCCTATGCCCTCATCGGCCTGGATGACGACACCGGCGTGGATTACACCGGCTTCTCCTACCGCCCCTTTGGCCACGGCTCCCAGGACGCCGAAGGCCTGGTGCAGGCCGCCATTGATGCGGAGGCCCAGTGGCTGGTGCTGGAGCAGGACGACCCCTCCGGCGCTTCCCCCTTTGAGGATGCCCGGCAGAGCATGGAGACCTTTGTCCGCCTGGGCGTGAAGTGATTCCTGAACCCCCGGCGTGCGCGCCGGGGGTTTTTTGTGCTTTCTGTTTTCCATGGAGAACCTATGAAACGCTTTCAAATTGGCATCATTGGCGCCACCGGCATGGTGGGCCAGCGGCTGATTACCCTGCTTTTAGACCACCCCTGGTTTGACGTCACCGTGCTGGCCGCCAGCAGCGCCAGCGCCGGGCAGACCTATGCGCAGGCGGTCCAGGGCCGCTGGATGATGGACAGGCCCCTGCCCCGGGACCTGGGCGCCATCACCGTGCTGGATGCAGCGGATGTGAAAGCCGTTGCCCGGAAGGTGGATTTTGTCTTCTGCGCGGTCTCCCTGAACCGGGAGGACACCCGGGCCCTGGAGGAGGCCTACGCCCGCCAGGGGCTGCCCGTGGTGAGCAACAATGCCGCCTGCCGCCTGCTGCCGGATGTGCCCATGATCATCCCGGAAATCAACGCAGACCACCTGGCGGTGATCAAGGCGCAGCAGCGCCGCCTCGGTACATCGCGGGGCTTCATTGTGGTGAAGCCCAACTGCTCCATCCAGAGCTTTGTCCCCGCCCTGCACCCCCTGATGGATTTCGGCATCCAGGCTGTTTCCGCCTGCACCTACCAGGCTGTCAGCGGCGCCGGGCGATCCTTAACTGTCTGGCCGGAGATGGCGGGCAACATCATTCCCTTTATCGCCGGCGAGGAGGAAAAAAGCGAAACAGAGCCCCTCAAAATCTGGGGCAAACTGTCCCCTGACGGCAGCGCCATCCTGAGCAGCCAGGGTCCCCGCATCAGCGCCCAGTGCCTGCGGGTGGCGGTGGAGGACGGGCATACCGCAGCGGTCTCCGTGAAGTTTGACAAGCCCCCCGGCCGGGAGGAGATCCTGGCCCGCTGGGCTGGCATCACCACCCTGCCCCAGGCCCTGGGGCTGCCCTCTGCCCCCGACCCCTTCCTGATCTACCGGGAGGATGACGACCGGCCCCAGCCCAGGCTGGATGCCCTGGCGGGCAAGGGCATGGCCGTCACCATCGGGCGCCTGCGGCCGGACCCCATCATGGACTGGCGCTTTGTGTGCCTGTCCCACAACACCCTAAGGGGCGCTGCCGGCGGCAGCGTACTCACCGCTGAACTGCTTTGCGCCCAAGGCATCATCACACACCGGAATTGAGGATTTGCGTATGAAAACCCCCGTTTTCCAGGGTACCTGCACTGCCCTGGTCACCCCCTTCACCCGGGACGGCATCGACCTGCCGGCCCTGCGGGACCTGGTCAACTGGCAGATTGAATCCGGCGTGTCCGCCCTGGTG
>DAITOE010000143.1:0-4795 GCA_036834245.1 Clostridia bacterium
TGATAGGGGTCGCTCTCCCCCCGGGCAGCAGGCCAGGCGCTGGCCATCAGCAGGGTCAGGCTTAGCAGGCACAGGGCAGCACGCATCAACAGCGTCCTCATTTCTTTTTCCTCGTTCTCAGCCGGTTCGTCAATGTGCCTGGCAACCCTTTCACCGCCTGCAGCATCCCCTTGAAGGCCCGCAGGGCCATGAGCTGCAGCTGCCGGTAGCGGGTCAGGCTGTTGAAAGCCTCCTGATAGGCGGTCCGGGCCAGGGCCACCGCCTCCTGCCGGGGCTGCTGCCGGCCGTAGATCCAAGCGCTTTGTGCCCGGGCCACCTGGATCAGGGGGCTGCGCCGGTCCGCCACCCGCAGGGCGTAGGACAAGGGGGTCTCCTGGGGCTTCATGGCCTGGCCCTTATGCTGATTGACCGCCAGCAGGGCCTGCCAGTACAGGTTCAGTTTGCCTGCCTGGTCCCGCAGCCGGGCCTCCTTTTTCAGGGGGTTCTCGGCGATGACCCGCCAGATGAACAGGGCCATCAGGGCCAGCACCAGCAGGATCCACCAGGGGAAGGGTCGGTCGGGTTCCCTGGGCGGCTGGGCCTGGGCCTGGGGCTCGGGCTGGGGTTCCGGCGTGGGGTCCTCCTCCTGGCCCTGGGGCGGCGGGGTGGGGGTGGCATCCTCAGGCAGCTCCGCCGGCTCCTGGGTGGGCTCCTCTGATGGCTCGGGGCTTTCAGAGGGGGTGGGGGAAGGGGGCGGCGGCTCCGGCGGCGGGGGCTGGTCCCCGCCCGGGTTTTCTGCGCCGCCCTCCCCGGCGGTGGCGTCAAAAATCACCCAGCCCATCCCCGGGATGAACACCTCCGTCCAGGCGTGGGCGTTCATGCCGGTGAGGGTCACGCTGTCAGCGCCCTCCGGCCTGGCCAAAAAGCCCTCCACATAGCGGGCGGGCAGGCCCACGGAGCGGGCCAGCACCGTCATGGCGGTGGCAAAATAGGTGCAGTAGCCCGACCTCTGGTCAAAGAGGAAATGGGCGGCAAAATCCTGGTTCTCCGGGGCCCAGGGCACGTCGGTGCTGTAGGTGTAGTTGGTTTTCAGGTGGTTCTTGAGCAGCTGGGCCTGGCGGTAGGGCTGCCGCTCCTGGCCGATGATCTCCCGGGCCAGGCCGGCCACGATTCCGCCCGGCTCCAGGTGCTTGGGCAGGCTGGTATACTCCGGGGCCAATTCCGGCAGGGGAAGCTGCCCTGCCGCCGCCAGCTTGGCCGCCAGGCTGTCCGTCCGGGCCTCCCCGGCCACATAGGGCTCGTACTGGAAGGCATAGCGGTCCCCGTTTTTCAGGTCCCTGGTGATAAAAATTTCTGATGAGGCGTTGAAATAGGCCACCATGTCCGGGCCCAGGCTCAGTTCCTTCACCCGCTGGGGCGCAAAGAGGGTAGAGGGCATGTCCGACAGCATGGTGATGCTGGCGGAGCGCTTTTCCACCCGCTCAGCCCCGGGCAGGTCCTCGTTGAACAGGTCCGACCGCAGCCCGGCATAGCGGGGGGACAGCCAGGAGAAGCGCTGGTTGCTGAGGGAGTCATACCAGGAACGCCCGGTATAGGTGTCCAGGGCGGTGCCCCGCAGGTAGACCTGCTCCGTGGTTTTCACGTTCATCACCGGCTGCCAGGAGATGTCCGGCTTGCCCCCCAGGCCTTTTTCCCCCATGGGTTGGTAGCCCTGGGAGCCCAGGGTGAACATGTTTCTTGAGGCGGTGAAGAAGAACAGGTCCTCGATGCGGCGGCGCAGCTCGTCCGCCATCCGCTCCGCCTGGGGCAGGGTTTTGCGCTCGGGCGGCGTGAGGGAAAAGGCGATGACCACCAGCACCAGGGAGATGATCAGGGCTCTGACCAGCAGGGTCTTGGGCCGGGGGGTAAGGGCCCGCTCCCCCGGGGTCTGGCTGATGTACAGGTACAACAGGGGCAGGCAGAGCACCGCCGGCACATAGGCCAGCAGGTTGCCCCGGGCCCCCACAAACCACAGCATCAGGATGGGGGTCACCATCAAGGGCAGGGTAAAGGCCGGGTCCCCCTCCATGAGCAGCCGGGCAAACAGGCACAGCAGCAGCAGGATCAGGGGCAGGAGGGCATCCATGTACAGGGGGAAGGCCTGGGGCAGGGGCGCGCCGGAGGCCAGGCTCCTCACAAAGCTGAGAAGCCGCGCCGGGGCCGAGGCCTTAAACAGCAGGGCACTGGCCGCAGTGGCCAGGATGACAAACAGGGGCACCAGAAAGCGCAGGCGGGGCCGGGCTGCGCTGTACAGGCTGATGAGGAGGGAGGCCATAAGGGCATAGACCCCTGCCATCGTTGCCTCTTTTTCCAGGCGCAGGAGCAGCAAAAGGGGCAGCACCAGGGCCCAGGCGATGAAGGCGGTGAGCAGCAGCGCAAACACCGGCCCGGATTTGATCTTAGGCAGGCGTAACATAGTTCACCTCCACCAGGTGCTGCTGCAGCCGCTCGATAAAGGGGGCATAGCGCTCGTGCCCCGCGTCAAAGGTGATCAGGTAAAAGCGCACGTTGGGGCCGGAGGCCCGGATGTTTTTGACCCCTTCCACAATGGCGGCGTCCAGCCTGGTGGTGATCACCACCGTGGCCCCGGTGCGGCGCATCCGGCGCAGCTCCAGGTTCAGCACCTTGTGAAAGGCCTCCCCGCCCCGGAAGAGCTGGTAGGCCAGCTCCTCCTTGAGCAGGTGCAGGGAGCCCCGCCGGTCGGACTGGAACTCGCTCTGGGTGGCGCCGTACAGGGGCAGGCGCACCGGGTGCTCCGCCTCCATCTGCATAGCGGCCACCGCCAGGGCGGTTTCTGTCAGGGTGTCCCGGAGGCGCAGCCGCCCCTCGGGCCTGCCCTCATAGCCCACGGGCTCGGTGCAGTCCATCAGGATCAGGGTGTCTGGCGGCGCCGGCACCTCAAAGCGCCGCACCATCATTTCCCGCATCCGGCTGGACAGCTTCCAGTGGATGCGCTTCATGGGGTCCCCCTCCCGGTAGCTGCGCACATCCTCAGGGGAGGTGACGTCCTCCCCGGCCCGGTTGGGCAGGGCCCGGCCGTCATCCATCTGGGCAAAAGGCATGGGGGAGACGGCAAAGCCCCGGGGCAGCACCAGCATCTGGGGCAGGGGGGTGGTGATGGTCTTTTTCAGGTTGAACAGGCCAAAGATGTCGGAAAACAAAAGGGACTGGGCGCCGCAGGGCCAGACCCCCACATGGTTGAAGGCCAGGTTGAAGCTGGCCTGCTTCTCCCCCAAAAAGCCGGGGTAGAGCAGCACCTCGCTGCGGCCGTCGGGCAGGCTGGTTTGCAGCCGCACCGGCCCGGCGGGCAGGGGGTTTTTGGTGGCCAGACCGCAGACCAGCCGGCCCCTACCCCCCCGCTCCACCTGCAGGGCGTCCATGCCCTGGGTGATACGGGTGAGCTGCCGGGCCAACAGGACGCTGAGCAGGCTGTAGATGATCATGGCGATGATCACCCAGGAAATCAAATAAAAAACCGGCCCGCCCAGGGACAGGGCAGACAAGAGGGTCATTGCCAGCACCGAGATGGCGGCGATGAGCCGGCCTGTCATCCCTTGGCGCCGGGCACCGGCAGGGTGTCGATCAGCTGGGACAGCACGCTTTCTGCGGAGATGCCCTTCATCCGGGCCTCCGGGGTTAAAATCAGCCGGTGGGACAGCACGCTGTGGGCCATCCGCCGCACGTCATCCGGCAGGATATAGCCCCGCCCGGCCAGGACGGCGCAGGCCTGGGCGGCCCGCACCAGGGCGATGGCCCCCCGGGGGGAGGCCCCCAGCTGCAGGGAGGGATGGGCCCGGGTGGCCGCCGCGATGGTGGCCACATAGCTGCGCACCTCCCGGCTGGTGTACACGGTGCCGATCACCTCCTGCATGGCGATGATCTCATTGGCCCCGCAGACGGGCTGCAGGGACTTCAAGGGGGAGGTCTGGGCGGAGAAGCGCTCCAGCACGTCCATCTCCTCCTCAATGGAGGGGTAGCCGATCATCACCCGCAGGAAGAAGCGGTCCATCTGGGCCTCCGGCAGGGGATAGGTACCCACAAAGTCAATGGGGTTCTGGGTGGCCAGCACCATGAAGGGCCGGGGCAGGGGCCGGGTCACGCCGTCCACCGTCACCTGGCCCTCCTCCATCACCTCCAGCAGGCTGGACTGGGTCTTGGGGGAGGTGCGGTTGATCTCGTCCGCCAGAAGGATCTGGGTCATCACCGCGCCCTCCCGGTACTCCATCTCCCCGGTCTGGGCGGAAAACATGGTAAAGCCGGTGACATCCGAGGGGGTCACGTCCGGGGTGAACTGGATGCGGTTGAAGGAGCAATCCAGGGAGCGGGCCAGGGCGGCGGCCAGGGTGGTCTTGCCCACGCCGGGCACGTCCTCAATCAGCACGTGGCCTTTGCAGAGCAGGGCAATCAGGGCCAGCTCAATGGCCTCGTCCTTGCCCACAATCACCTTCCGGACGTTGTTGATGAGGGCGTGCACCAGGCTGCGGGGATCAAAATTCATGCTGCTTCCTTTCAGGGGGTGTCATAGTCTCAAGGATTCAACGAAGGCGCCAGGGGGTTTCATCCCGCAGGCGCCCCCATTATAGCCGCCGCGATACCGATGTGCAACGATTCTGTAAAGAACGCGTAACAAATCATGGCCTGTTGCGAGCGAAAAATCGCGCCGCGGATGGTCCGCGGCGCAAGTTTAAAGAATCTGTAAAGCCTGACAAAAATCATCCAGGGACGTGGGCCACCTTCACCAGGTTGGTGGAGCCGGACTGGGACAGGGGGATGCCGG
>DAITOE010000144.1:0-4787 GCA_036834245.1 Clostridia bacterium
CTTATTCTATCAATAATACTGGACTCAATCTTTAACGCTTCCATGAGCAGGCCCTGCGTCAGGCTTCACTCCACTACGTTTGCTGCCGAGGCAAGCTCGCCAGCGCACTACGTTCCGGAACCCTTCCTTCCGCTTGAAAGCAGGCTTTCAAGCGAGAGGAGGGAACCCGAAGCGGACGCCTCCGCCGTGCTTGCACGGTGGAAAGGGAGCGCAGGGAGTCCCGACGAGACTACGCCTCCTTCATTCGTCTTTGCGGGTGACAAAAAATTGCTCTGCCCATGAGTGCGTTAAAGTTTTCGTCCAGTATCACCTGGAAACACAAACGGAGCGGCAGTGCCGCTCCGTTTCCTGTGGATTGCGTTTATTGCGGGTTTGGCTGCCGCAGCATCCCGTATTGCAGCAGCTTCATCACCTCGTCCACCACCCGCTCCAGGTCCGCCTCCTTGTCAAAGAAGACATATTTCAGGCCCACGAAGTTGGAGATGCCCATCAGCACATAGGCCAGCACCGTGGTGTCCATTTCCACCAGCTCGTTGCTAGCCAGGTCCAGTTGGGCCTTGTAGCGGGCGGCAAAGCCCTCGTAGTAGTTCACAAACAGCTCGGGGTTGATGTACAGGGACTCCCAGATGATGTTGTACATATGGGGCCTGCTTTTCACGTGGGTGAGGAAGGCCAAGAGGCCGGCCCGTTCAATCTCCAGGCGGTCTGTCAGGCCCTCGATGTGCTTGGCGATGTTTTTGCGGATCTTGTGGCCGTATTGCTTTAGGAGGTGGCAGTACAGGGAGTACTTGTCCTCAAAATAGATGTAGATGGTGCCGGGGGCCACCTTGGCCCGGGTGGCGATGTCATTGATGCTGGTGTTGTAATAGCCCCTGCGTCCAAACTCCACTTCCGCTGCCTTGATGATGCGGTTCATGGTGGTCTTGCCCCGTTCCGTCTTGGGGGTAGCAACTGACATGTTTCCCCTCACTCCTTTTTGTCACAATGCAAGATATTGTACTCCCGGAGCCAGCGTTTGTAAAGTCAGAGGACCTGGGGGCTGTCCCGGTGGGCAAACCAGCCCATCACCAGGGAGACAAACAGCGCCGGGCGCTCCAGAAACAGCACATGCCCGGTCCCGGGCAGGCGCAGCAATTCGGCGCCCTGGATGCCTGCTGCAATCCGCTCCTGCTCCCAGGGCATCATCACCAGGTCCTCCTCCGGCGCCAGCACCAGGGTGGGGCAGCGGATGAGGCCCAGGCGGTCCCTGAGGTCGAAATCCATGATGGAGGCAATCAGGCGCTTCATCCGGGCCAGGAAATCGGGGTTTGAAAAAGCGGTGCTTTCCAGCAGCTCCCTGCGCTGGGCCATCCAGGTTGCCTGCTGCTGCTGCCAGGTGGCGCCGTAAAACAGGGGGATGGTGGCGGTGTAAAAGGCCTGGGGGCTGGCTGTGGCGTGGATCCAGCCTTCGCACATGTCCCGGAAGAGGGGGTCGGTATAGGCCCGGGTGGCGGCCAGCAGCAGCCGCTCCACCCGCTGGGGTTCCAGGACGGCCAGCTGCAGGGCCAGGGCGCCGCCGTAGGATGTTCCCAGGACGAAGACCTTGTTCAGCCCCAGGTGGTCAAGAAGGGCCAACACCATCCTGGCCTGGTCCTCCATGACGTAGCCCGGGGGAAAGGCGGCGCTTTTGCCCTGGTCCATCAGGTCGATGAGCAGCACCCGGAAATGGGCGGAAAAAGCTTGTACAAAAGGCTTCCAGCTGGCGGTGGACATCATCACCCCGTTGAGCAGCACCAGGGGCTGGCCCTGGCCGTACTCCTCGTAATGGATATCCCGGCCTTGGTAATGAAAGTTCATGGCATATCCTTTCAGGGCAGGACCACGCGGTCCCGGTGGGACAGGAAGCCGATGAGGAGGGCGGTGAACAGGTCCGGCCGCTCATAGAAGCTGGCGTGCCCGGTCTGGGGCAGCATCACCAATTCGGCGTTTGGCATCCCTTCTGCCAGCAGGGCCTGCTCCTCATAGGGGGTGATATGGTCCTGCTGGGAGGAGATCAGCAGGGTGGGGCAGGGGATGTTCCCCAACTGCTCCGTCACGTCGTGGCTTTCTGCAGACCGGGTCAGCCTGGCCATGCGGGTTTGGAAGCTGGTGCTGGCAAAGGCGGTCTCCGTCAGCAGCAGCTTGCGGTTCTCCATCCACTCCGCCTTGCGGTCGTAAAACTGGGGGCTGTAGATCACCGGGATGGTGGTGGCGTAATAGGCCCTGGGGTTGTTGCCGGCCAGGATCCAGGCCTCGCCGATCTCCTTGAGCCAGGCGTTGGTCCGGGCTACCGTATTGGCCAGCACCATCCGGTCCACCAGGTCCGGGCGGCTGGCGGCCAGGTTCAGGGCCACCTCGCCGCCGTAGCTGGTGCCAAAGATGTCGATTTTAGGGATTTGCAGGTGGGTGAGCAGGGCTTCCAGCATCTCCGCTTGCAGCTGGATGGGGAAGTCCCGCTCCATGGCCTCGCTCTGGCCCTGGTCCAGCAGGTCCACCAGCAGGGCCTGAATCCCCGCCTGCTTTAGGGCCGGCAAAAAGGGCGCCCAGGACTTGGTGGACATCATGATGCCGTTGAGCAGCATCAGCGGCCGGCCTTCGCCCACCACCTCATAGTAAACGGCCTTGTCCTCAAAAACGAAATTGCTCATCGCTCATACACAATGCCCATTTCCAGGGCATCCTTCCGCAGCTGCTCCCGGAAATTGGGGTGGGCGATGCCGATCAACAGCTCCACCCGCTCCCGGATGCTGGTGCCCCGCAGGGCGGCCACGCCGTATTCCGTCACCACATAGTCCACATCGTTCCGGGACAGGGACACGGCGGCGCCGGGCTTTAACTGGGGCACGATCTTGGAGATTTCCTCCCGCTCCCCGGTCTGGGGGTTTTTCACCATGGCGGTGGAATACAGGCAGATGAAGGAGCGGCCGTTTTTGGAGATCTGCGCCCCTGTGGCGGTGTCCGTCTGGCCGCCGGTGCCGGAAAACTGCACCGAGCCGATGGATTCGCTGGCGCACTGGCCGGTGAGGTCCACCTCCAGGGTGGTGTTGATGGACACCATGTTGTCGTTCTGGCCGATGACATAGGGGTCGTTGGTGTAGCTGCCCTCCAGGATCTGCACCGCCGGGTTGTCGTCCACAAACTCATACAGCTCCCGGGTGCCCATCACAAAGGTGCACACCACCTTGTTTTTGTGGATCTGCTTGCGCTTGCCGGTGACCACGCCGGCTTTCATCAGATCCATCATGCCGTTGGTCATCATCTCGGTGTGGATGCCCAGGTCCTTTTTCCCGAACAGGTCGCTGGCGATGGCGTTGGGAATGCCCCCGATGCCCAGCTGCAGGCAGTCGCCGTCCTTGATGAACCGGGCCACGGCATCGCCGATTTTGCGGTCCTTTTCAGTGATGGGGGCGATGGGGATGGCAGGCACCTCATAGTCGGCCTCCAGCAGGTAATCCACCTGGGACACATGGATGTGGTGGTCCCCGTGGAGCCTCGGATAGTTGGGGTTGATCTCCAGGATCTTGATGTCCGCCGCCTCAAACATCTGCATCTCATAGGTGTTGGAGGTGGACAGGGAGATGTAGCCGTGCTTGTCCGGCATGGCGGCTGCGGCCACAAAGATGTTGGGCTTGCGGTGGAACAGGCGCTTGGTGGCGGCAAAATGCAGCATGTTGGGGATGAAGCTGGTGGCCCCGTGGTGGTGGGCCTTCCGCATGGGCCCGGTATAGAACCAGCCTTCGTGGATGAAGCTGTGCCGGTACTGGGGGTCGTTGAGGCAGGGGTATTCATACATGGGCAGGCAGGTGGAGATGATGACGTCCTTCACCCGGTCCGCCACCTCGTGCAAATGGCTCTGAAAGAGCACCGCCCCCGCCGGCCCCAGGCCGGTCACGATGTAATCCCCGGATTTGACCTTGGAAATGGCCTCTGTTACTGTGATCAGCTTCTCATGATAGTCCATGGTGTCATCCTTTCAACATGTGAACTTGTGTTTCTTTTGCCATTGTACATTTTATGCGGGGAAGGGCAAGCCCTTCCCCGCATGGTGTCAGGGGGCTTATTCGCCCAGCAGCTCGCCGATGGATTTCATGCCGTCCACGGTGGCGAAGGCGTCAAAGGCGTCGGTGTAATCCTTGTTGAACTTGGCAAAGGCCATGCCGTCCAGGCCGATGCGCTGGCCGTCAGAATAGTCCACGCCGCCGGAGATGGGCACGCTCACCCGCTCGGATTCCATGGCCTCCAGGAAGGCCTCCCGGGTGATTTCCTTGCCGCCCAGGCGGTTGATGCCCTCCAGGAAGACCTTCAGGGCGATGTAGGAGCTCATGGAGTAGGCAGAGCCCATGTAGGCCGCTGCGTCTTCAGGGCTCATGTAGCCCTTTTCCATGCCCCAGGTGAGGACGCCCAGGAACTCCTGGATTTCTTCAGCCTGCCGCTCGGTCTGGGCTGCCGGGTCGATGACCACCCAGGCGCCGCCGTAGATGTCGCCGGTGTCCGCTTCCTTGGCCACATCCACCGGGATGTTGGTGAGGGCGATGTTCACATAGGAGACGATGGTGGGGATGCCCCGGGTGGCGGGGTTGGCCTGCATGGCGGTGTAGATGGGGTTGAAGTAGGCCTGGAGCCCGCCGATGATGACCACGTCCGCGCCTTCCAGCTGGGCCACCTGGCTGGTCATTTCGTCTGCCACCTGGGTGTTCACCTTCACATACACCACTTCAGGCCGCTTGTCTTCGGGGATCAGGCCCAGCTGCAGTTCTGCGCCGTCAAAG
>DAITOE010000145.1:0-4777 GCA_036834245.1 Clostridia bacterium
CCACCGCGCCCAGGTCCAGCTTCATTTTCGGGTCCCTGTAAAACACCGTTGACTGTTCCGGGTCCAGCATCAGGTCTTCAATGCTGGTGTGTTGAGCAGCCTCCTGCAAGGCCTCCATCTCAGGAAGTTTGGCCTCACCTGGGTTCATTTCCGCGTTTTCCCGCTCGTCATGCCACAGGGACAAAACAGCGCCCAGGGCAATATTAACCTGGCCCCTGGTGTCCTGCTGATGGGTTTTGCACCAGGCCAGCAGGTCAAACAGCTCCTGTGGCACTTGAACCGGGGCCTTGGCGGCGTTGTTGTTCAAATAATACAGGTTGTTCAGACCTTCATACGGATAATACTGGTTGAACAGCTGATGGAAGCGCTTGAACATCCCTTCGGCTTCTGCGGCCACCTGGTCAAAGGCTGCCTTATTTTTTGCATAGCCGATGATGCTGATGGCGGTGTCAAAGGTGCCAAAGAACATGTAGGAATACTTCTGCGCCTGCTCCGCCTCCACTGTGGATACAGCAAACAGCGGCGAAGCCATCAGAAACAGGGCAGCCATCAGGCTGATGATGCGTTTTTTCATCGGCTTACTCCGAATATCCCAGGGTTTTCAAGTCGTTGTTGGAATTGCGCCAGTCCTGCCTGACCTTCACCCACAGTTTCAGCATCACCTGGGTGTCCAGCAGGGCTTCGATCTGTCTGCGGGCCTGACTGCCGATTTTTTGCAGCATGGCCCCCTGTTTGCCGATGATGATGCCCTTGTGGGAGGGACGCTCGCAATAGATGTCCGCAAAGATTTCTGTCAGGGTGGGGCTTTCTTCCTTCATGGACAGGATTTCAACGCCAATGCCATGGGGGATCTCCTCCTGCAAGAGGAACAGGGCCTGCTCCCTGATCAGTTCAGCGATGATTTGGCGCTCGCTCTGGGTGGTCCACTGGTCCTGGGGATAGTAGCGGGGTCCTTCCTTGAGGCTGTCCAGCACGAAGCCCAACAGTTTGTCCACGCCGTCGCCTTTCTTGGCAGACAGGGGCAGCACCTGGTCAAAGCCATCATCGGCATATTCTGCAATGATGGGCAGCAGCTCCTGGGGATGGACCAGGTCCATCTTGTTGAGCACCAGGAATTTCGGAATGCTCTGCCTGGCCAGCTTTTTAATGGTCTCCCGCTCCTGGGGATCCCGCCTGGAGACATCCGCAATCACAATCATGGCATCAATGGCAGTCAGGGCGTCCTGTACGCTCTTGTCCATGAACTCACCCAGTTTGGTGCGGGGCTTGTGGATGCCCGGCGTGTCCACAAACACAATCTGGTGGTGGTCGCCGTTGTGGATGCCGATGATCTGGTTGCGGGTGGTTTGGGGCTTGGGGGTGGTAATGGCCACTTTTTCGCCGATGAGCGCGTTTAATAAAGTGGACTTGCCCACATTGGGCCGGCCCACGATGCTGACAAATCCAGATTTGAATGGGGTTTTTTCGCTATCAGCCATGCTGATCCTCCTCAAAACCAATAAAACTGTGGGGCAACAGGGCGTCCAGGGTGGTCTCTGCCACCTGGTCCTCGTCCCAGGTGATGAGCACCCTGAGCCGGGGTGCAAACTCGTTGAGCACCTGGCGGCAGGCCCCGCAGGGCCAGGGCGCGGTCTGGTCCGCCGCGATGGCAATGGCATCAAATGCGCGCTGCCCTTCGCTGACTGCCTTGAAGATGGCAGTGCGCTCTGCGCAGTTGGTGAGGCCAAAGGATGCGTTTTCCACGTTGCAGCCGGTGTAGATCTTGCCATCCTTACCCAGCAGTGCAGCTCCCACGTTGTAGCGGGAATAGGGGGTATAGGCCTGTTTTCGTGCTTCCCGCGCGGTGGCAAGCAACTCTTCATCGCTGACGGTGTGGAAAAAAGCCGTTTGCAGCGCCTGTTCTTCCTGTTTACGCATGTCGGTCTGATCCTCCTTTGTCATGTGATCATACCCAAATAGGTGAAATATGCCATGCACAAAAAGATAGGTCATCTCCCTGAACAGGGAGTGACGGTATTCTCCTGCCTGGCGCCTTGCCTGGTGCACGTTGATGACGATGTCGCCCAGAAAGTACGCACCGCTTTCGCTGTCCCAGGCCTGATCAAGGTCTTCATTGTTCTCATGAAACAGATGCTGCGGGGACAGGGGCAGGCTGGGGAAACTGAGCACGTCTGTCACCTGGTCCTGCCCGCGCCAGTCCTGATTGATCTGCCGGATGCCGGGGTCGTCGGTCAGGGTGAGGCTGATGGCGAGGGGCAGGCGCAGGCCCATGATAGATGCACAAGCCCGGGCAGCCTGCAAAAAGACGCTGTCCGGGATATCTGTTTCCACGAGGCGAATGATGTCCAGGGTGGTCATTTGTCTATTGAACTGCCGCCTTCCACATTGTTGCTTTCAATGGGCGCTGGAGCCTTGTCCTTTGCAGCTTCCTCTGTTTTACTGCCATTGGCGGCCGGTGAAGGCGTCAGGATCGCCGGGCTTGTTTTCGTTGTCTGCTTGCCTTTGGTGGTGCTGCGCAATTGCTGGATGTGGGCAATCAGGCGCTCGCCAGGCAGCAGCTTCTCCGTTTCCTTGGGGTATTCGATGCGTTCATGGAATACGCCATAGATGACGGATGCGCAGCTGTCCCGGATGATGTTGAGCTGCTGCAGGGTGAGCGGGGCGTTTTTCATCATACCGCTCTGCACCTTTTTCTGGATTAGTTCATCAATAAACGCCACGATTTCATCGGTGGTGGGGTTGCTCAGGGTCCTGATGGCTGCCTCGATGGTGTCGCACAGCATGATGATGGCGCCCTCAGCCGTTTGCGGTGGAACGCCGGGGTAGCGGAAATCCTCTTCATCCACCGGCTTGCCATCTGCTTCCTGGAGGGCTTTGTGGTAAAAATAGGCCACCTGGGCACCGCCGTGGTGCTCTGCGATGATCTGCTGGATTTCATAGGGCAGCCGGTGCTGCTTGGCCAGGGCAATGCCTTCCCTGACGTGGGAAATGATAATGGCTGCGGACACCTGGGGGCTGGTGGTGTCGTGGATGTTGTTGGAACCAATCTGGTTTTCCTTGAAATACAGCGGGCGGCGCAGCTTGCCCACATCGTGGAAATAGGCGCCGGCCCGGGCCAGGAGGGGGTCCGCGCCCACGGCTTCGGCCGCTGTTTCCGCCAGGTTGGCAATGATGATGCTGTGGTGATAGGTTCCCGGCGCTTCCATCAGCAGCCTGCGCATCAGCGGGTGGTTGGGGTTGGTCAGGTCCAGCAGGCGCATGGGGGTGGGCAGGTTGAAGAGGGACTCCGCCGCCGGTTGCAGGGACAGGCACAGCAAGGTGCTGATGGCGGAGCCAGCCATGGCGAACAAGGCCTTGGATACGGTGGTCCGAAGGCTGATGCTGGTCATCAGGCCGATGGATAGCACGATCAGAAAACTGAACACACTGGCAACGCCTCCGGCAAAGAGGATGTAGGATCGCTGATAGCGCTTGTGGAGCAATACAGCGGTGAGGGTGCCTGTGAACAGGTTGATGACAAAGAGGTTGATCATGTCCAGGTTGGCAGCGCCCATGCCGCTGGTGAGCATCAAGGGCGCAATCAGGGTGGTGGCTGTGCCCACGGTCAGCGCCGGCACAACCCCCAGGGTCACCGTGAGGAACATGTAGGGCAGCAGCAGGGTGGCCAGGTAAATGGAATCAATGGCCTTGGCCACCAGGCACAGGGCCAGGGTCACCACAGCGGTGAAGTAGACGATCAGCAGGCGCTTGATGTCCGTAAACACCTTGGGGCAAAACACCGCCAGGAAAATGGCCAACAGCGCGAAGATGGCAGCCACCAGCAGGATAGCACCCACATACATGGTGTAGTCCAGGGAGGTATTGCTCAACAACCCCAGGCTGTTGAGCATGGCAATCTGATGTTCCCGCACCCGGCCTTCACCGGCCACCACGATGTTCTGCCCCTGCTGGTAAATCACCGGCTCCACGGCTTCCCAGGCCAGCTGCCGGGCGTTTTCGGTGGCATCCTCATCCACCACCATGTTGGGCTGGATGATGGCGCGCAACAAGGGCAGCACCACGTTTTGCAGCAGGTTCACATTGGTTTTGAAGCCCACAATCTGGGTGATGGAGGTGATGGTGACGGATTCCTGGCTCTGGGTGACGTTGCCCTGCATGGCGTTGCGGATGGCGGGGTTCAACGAGCTGTACATCTCATCAAACTGTTCCTCCGTCGCATTCATCAGGGTGGCGATCTGGAAATCCTTCATGGGAACCAGGTTTAAGATGTTGTGGGCCGCCATGAATTCTTCTTCGGTGTACACCCTGTTGATGCCGTAGTCCGGCAGGGACTGGGCAAACTGGCGCACTGCCAGCATCTGGGCGTAGACGGCATCCAGGTTTTGCATCACCCGGTCAGCAACGCCTTCCTGGAAATGGTAAATGGGGGTCACCGCGCTGGCCGCTTGTTCCCGGTTGCGCAGGGTGGTCAGCTCGTCTTCCACATCTTTGTTGGCAGCGATGGTCTGGTTGGGCACCATGCCCACCGACAGGCTGTAGCGCTTGGGGGTGACCGTTACCAGGAAAATGATCAAACACAGCAGGGAGCCAATGCCGATGATCAGCCCCTGGTGGAAGGATTTTGACTGAACAAAATCAAACCAGCGGCCCTGGGGCTTGTCTGGCTTGCCATTGGGTCTGGCTAAAGGCAACTCATGCATCTTGCTTGTTCCTTGCTTCGTATTGGTCATACGCACTGACAATCCTGCCCACCAGGTCATTGCGCACCACGTCGTCC
>DAITOE010000146.1:0-4680 GCA_036834245.1 Clostridia bacterium
TGTGGACGGGGTGGGCCGTGTTGTGGTGGCCTATGCCAACACCCTGCCCGCGCTGGGGCACGAGGTGACCGTCTCCTGCCCCCTGTACGACACAGGCCACCGGGGCGGATATCCTTTTGAACTGGTGGATTACAGCGGCTTCAAGGTGCCCACTACCCCCCAGTACCGGGCAGGCGCCGCCAATATGGACAGCCACTACAGAAAGCGCATGGACATGATTGAGTTGGACCTGGTCCACTCCCACAGCCCTTTCTCCGCCGGGCGGGAAGCCCAGCGGCTGGCTGCCCAGCGCAACATCCCCATGGTGAGCACCTTCCACTCCAAATATTACGACGATTTTTTAAAGGCCACCAAAAGCGAAACCATCGCCAAAACCATGCTCCAGGGCATTGTGAGCTATTACAACAAATGCGACGAGGTCTGGGCCGTGTCCAGAACCAGCTGTGATGTGCTGCGGGAATACGGTTATATGGGCCCCCTGCATGTGATGACAAACGGCACGGAGCAGCGCTTTGTGACGGATGAGGACGTGCGGGATGTGGAGGATCGCTACCAGCTTAAGGATTTTCCCGTGTTCCTGTTTGTCGGTCAGATCAACTGGAAAAAAAACATCCTCCGCATCCTGGAAGCCGCCGCGCTGCTCAAGGATGTGCATCCTGATTTCCGGCTGGTACTGGTCGGGCAGGGGCCTGATGCTGTGGACATCATGAAAAAAGCCCAGGAGCTGGGAATTGGCCAACAGACGATCGTGCCCGGCATGGTGCAGGACATGCGGGTGCTGGACGCTTTTTACAAGCGCGCGGACCTGTTTGTGTTCCCCTCCCTGTATGACACTTTTTCCCTGGTGATCCGAGAGGCTGCGGCCATGGACACCCCTTCTGTGGCCGTCACAGGAAGCTGTGCCGCAGAAAGCATCACCCATGGTGTCAACGGCTATCTGTGCGAGGACGATGCCAACAGCCTCTTCATGGTGATGAAGCAGGCCATCCTGGATCCTGAGGGCAACCGGGCCCTGGGCATCGCAGCCCATGCGAGCATTCCAGTATCCTGGGAGGAAGTGCTGAAAACTGCCTGCGAACGCTATGAAAACCTGATTGCGACCTTCAACAAAAAGCCCACCGCCCGCAGCCTACGGTTCATGCGGAAGCGAAACCAGGACACATGGCTGTGAACGGCTTTGATCTGGTTGTCATCGGCGGGGGCCATGCGGGCTGTGAAGCTGCGCTGGCTGCTGCACGGCTGAACATACGCACCCTCCTGCTCACCCTCAACCTGGACGCCATCGCCCTGATGCCCTGCAACCCCTCCCTGGGCGGGACAGGCAAAAGCCAGCTGGTGCGGGAGGTGGATGCCCTGGGCGGACAGATGGCCCTGGTGATTGACCAATGCACCCTGCAAAGCAAAACCTTGAACACCGCCAAGGGCCCTGCGGTTCATTCCCTCCGCGTCCAGGCGGACAAGCTGCAGTACCAGGCCCTGATGAGGCAGGTGGTTTTCTCCCAGGAAGGCCTGGAGGTGCGCCAGGGAGAAGCAGCCGAAATCATCACCCGGGGCGGCAAGGTCCGGGGCATCAAAACCACCACCCAGGACGTCATTTCCTGCGAGGCTGTCATCATCGCCAGCGGGGTCTACCTCAACAGCCGGGTCATCATCGGCGAAACCAGCGTGAACTCCGGCCCCCAGGGGCTGCTGCCGGCAACCCGGCTGTCCGCCTCCCTGTCTGCGCTTGGCTTTGACCTGCGCCGTTTCAAGACCGGCACCCCCGCCAGGATTGACCAGCGCAGCATTGATTTTTCGGTCATGGTGCCCCAGCCCGGTGATGAGCCCTGCCAGTCCTTTTCCTTCCTGAAGAAACACAGGCCTACCAACGACCTGCAGTGCTACCTCACCTGGACCAACGAACAAACCCACAGCATCATCCGGGAAAACCTCCACCGCTCCCCCATGTTTTCAGGCGCCATCAAAGGCACAGGCGCCCGCTATTGCCCCTCCATTGAGGACAAGGTGCACCGGTTTGCCGGCAAGGACAGCCACCAGGTGTTTCTGGAGCCGGAAACCAGAAACAGCCTGGAATGGTACGCCCAGGGCCTGTCCTCCAGCCTGCCGGAGGACGTGCAGCGGCCCATGTACCGCAGCGTGAAGGGGCTAGAAAAGGCTGTTTTGACGCGGCTGGCCTACGCCATCGAGTACGACTGCATCGACCCCACGGAGCTGACCCCGGGCATGGCAGCCCGCAGGGTGCCCGGGCTGTTTCTGGCCGGACAGATCAACGGCACTTCAGGCTACGAGGAAGCCGCAGCCGAGGGCCTCATGGCCGGCATCAACGCTGCCCTCTACATCAAAAACCAGGAGCCTTTCATCCTCACCCGGGACCTGGCCTATATCGGTGTGATGATGGACGATTTGAGCAGCAAAGGGGTGGATGAACCCTACCGGATGATGACCGGCCGGGCGGAATACCGCCTCTCCCTGCGGCAGGACAATGCCGACCTGCGCCTGACTGCCTTGGGTTATCAGCTGGGCCTGGCCAGCGATGAACGGATGCGCCTGGCTGAAGAAAAACAGCGCCAGACGGAGGCACTGCTTCAGTATTATCAAGACCATGGTCTGTTTGATGCCAGAAAGCGCGGGGAAGCCATTGCCCCCCCGGAAGACGGGGAATACTCGGAAGACGCTCTGATGCAGGCGGACATCCTGATGAAGTATGACGGCTATCTGCAAAAAGAAGCCGCCCTGATCAAGGCAGCTTCCATGATGGAACATCAGAGGATTCCCGGGGATATTGCGTACGACAGCATTTCCTCCCTGCGGATTGAGGCCCGCCAGAAGCTGTCCCGCCAGCGGCCGGTGTCCCTGGGCCAGGCGGGGCGGATTCCCGGGGTCACCCCCGCGGATGTAGCGGTGCTGTCCGTCTGGTTGAAAAAACACAAGGCCAGCCAGACCAACCCTGACAGCTGATCAGCCGGCCTCCTCCTGCAGGGCAGCCTGCAGCATCAAAGCGCACTCGATGCGCTTTTTAAATAGCTCGCAGCCGGTTTTATACAACCCGCTGATGCTGCCGGAGGCGTGGTAGGCATTGGCAGCGCATCCGCCGGCGCAGTACAGCTGCGCCCAGCATTCCCTGCATTCCGGGCGTGACAGCAGGGTGTTGCAGGCAAATTCCTCCTGAAGGCCGGTGTTGGTGATGCCTGTCGCCAGGGTTCCGATTTTGAAGGCCTCATCCCCCACAAACTGATGGCAGGGATACAGGTCCCCTTCCGGGGTCACCGCCAGGTACTCCGTCCCGGAGCCGCAGCCGCTCAGGCGCTTGTGGATGCAGGGGCCGTGTTCCAGGTCAATGGTATAGTGATAAAAATCAAAACCCCGGCCTTCCCGTTTTCTTTTGAGCATTTCCAGGGCCAGCTGCTCGTATTGCTCATACAGGACAAACAAATCCTCCTCGCCCAGGGCTTCCGGGTCATCAGGGGCCGTCACCACCGGCTCCATGGACAGCTGGGTGAAGCCCAGGTCGGCCATGTGCTGGATGTCCTTGAGAAAATCCAGGTTGTTCTTGGTGAAGGTGCCGCGGATATAATAGCCTTTGTCCCCGCGTTTTTGCACAAATTCCTGAAACTTGGGCACCACGGTGTCATAGCTGCCCCTGCCCTGGTGGTCTACCCGAAACCGGTCGTGAACCGCTGGCCGGCCGTCCAGGCTCAGCACCACGTTTTGCATCTCCCGGTTGCAAAAATCAATGACATCCTCGTCCACCAGCACCCCGTTGGTGGTGAGGGTGAAGCGAAAGGTTTTGTTGTGCCGCTGTTCCAGCTCCCGTCCGTAAGCCACCACGGCCTTCACCATGTCCCAGTTCAAGAGGGGTTCGCCGCCGAAGAAATCCACCTCCAGGTGGCGCCGCTTGCCTGAGTGGGCCACCAGAAAATCCAGCGCCTGCTTGCCGGTTTCTACGCTCATCAGCGCAGCCTGGCCCTGGTACTGGCCCTGGCCGGCAAAACAGTAGCTGCAGGCCAGGTTGCAGGCATGGGCCACATGCAGGCAGAGGGCCTTGATGACCGTACTGTCCTTTTGCGGCATCGCATCCTTCAGGTACACGTCCGAGGAATAAAGCTTGCCTGACCGCTTCAATGCATCCAGCTGGTCCAGCAGGCCATGAAGGGCGCTTTCATCAAGGCCCTCCTCCGGGAACTGTGCCAGCATTTGCAAAACGGTGTCTTCCCGGCTGCCGGCTTCATACAGCCGGATGGCTTCCAGGGAGACCCGGTCGGCTACATGAACTGCGCCAGAATAGACGTCCAGGGCGATATGATAATCATTGACGGTGAAGGTATGGATCATAAGCCTCCAAAAAACCGCCTGAATCAGGCGGTTGCATACTGATTGAGGGTGCTGCTTATTCCTGGTCCTGCTCGCAGGGCTGATTGGCCACGCCGCAGGAGGTTTTGCAGGCGGACTGGCAGGAGGTCTGGCATTCGCCGCAGCCGCCGTACTCCATGCTTTCCTGCAGGTCTCTGGTTTTCAGGGTCTTGATTTTCATGCGATTCACCTCTTCGTTTTATGGCTGCATTTTATCCTTTCACAGGAAGCCTGTCAAGGATTTGCCTTCATCTATGGGGGGTGCTATACTTTGACCTGTTGCAAAGGCTGATGCACTGCGGTTTTTACAGGCGTTTCCGCTGGAAAAAA